>DATGMS010000269.1:0-6383 GCA_035307285.1 Cyclobacteriaceae bacterium | reverse complement strand
ATTGCTTCTATTGGCCGTTCTTCTGCTGCTTTTCCCACAAATAGTTAGAACCAGAGAGGACCAGTTACATTACAGCCAATCTTTGTTGCTCTTGGGTTGCTGTTTTTCTGCCATTACAGTAGTTGCGGGGTTATTTTTGTCACTAGAGAGTGGTTCTGCTGAGGTCCATCAAAGCCATAAATGGACCGGGTTGGCAGTATTCTGGCTCTCTTCCCTGCTTTATATTGTTCTAAACAGATTCAAAAAACAACCCCATGCACAAAAAATATTAGCCTCTATAATGGGAGTGCTGGTCGTGATTACCGGGCATTTGGGATCCACCATCACCCATGGAGACAACTTTATTACCGCGCCTCTTAATAAAGAAGATGTACAATTGGTCAGTCTGGAAGAAGCTGAGGTTTTTGCCCATGTGATTCAACCGATCCTGCAAAACAAGTGTGTAGGCTGCCACAAAGCCTCCAAACAAAAGGGAGATCTTCGGCTGGATTTTGAGCAGCATATCCTCACAGGGGGCGAATCGGGTCCCGCCGTAGTACCTGGGGACTTGGAAAACAGCCTTTTGGTCCATCATATTCTTCTTCCCTTAGAAGATGACGGCCATATGCCTCCTAAAGGCAAACCACAGTTGACAGAAGAAGAAAAGGAACTGATTACCTCTTGGGTCGCCAGCGGTGGCGACTTTGGCAAAAAACTTTTGACTTATTCTCCTGAGGCACCCATCTTTCAATTAGCCAGTCAAAAATTTGAAAACCTGCCTAAAACCTACACTTTTGATGCAGCTGATCCTGAAAAAATCGCCCTCCTTAACAACTTTTATCGGAAAGTTGTTTCTCTGGGAGCAGGCTCCCCTGCTGTATCAGTAAGCTACTTTAGCCGCCAAAATTTTAACGCAGCATCTATCAAGGAGCTTTCAGCCATTAAAACCCAAGTGGTTTCTCTGAATCTAAACAATATGCCGATAAGGGATACGGATATGGAACTGCTTTCCGACTTTGTCCATCTGGAAAACCTTTACCTCAACTTCGCTGAAATACAAGGTGAGGGAATAAAACATCTTCTTCCCTTAGGAAACCTTCTGGTTCTTTCCCTTTCCGGAAATACTCTAGATGAAACCGCTTTGGTTTCTCTGACAGAATTGAAGGGATTGGAGAAACTTTTTATCTGGAACTGTGGATTAAGTGAGGAACAAATTTCTAAGCTTAAAAAAAGCCTGCCCCAAACTTATATTGAAACCGGATTTGCCGATGACGGCACAATATATCAATTGAATCCCCCAACTTTAGAATTTGAGAACTCATTTTTTCATGGAAAGGAGGTGGTTGAAATTCTCCATCCCATTAAAAGTACGTCCATCTACTACACCTTGGATGGCTCCTTGCCTGATAGCAGTCTTTCAATCCTATACCGGGAGCCCCTTTTAATTGACAGCAACAGTATCTTAAGAACCCGGGCGTTTGCGGAAGGATGGATCGGGAGTTCGGAAGCAGGGGCTGAATTCATAAAAGCCGCTGTTCGGCCAACAAACTATTCCCTACAATTCCCGCCTTCCGACCGATACAAGGGAGATTTGGTCAATAGTCTATTTGATGGACAAAAAGGAAGAGCGGATGTATGGGATCTTTCCTGGCTTGGATTTAACAATACCCATTTGGACGTGGAAATGGAATTTGCGAATCCCCAGGACATCAATAGCCTGGAGTTGAGTATTTGGTATAATCCGAATTCTTGGTTCTTTCCTCCCGGAGAGGTTGAAATCTGGGCGGCTACAGACGAAAATCAGTGGGAACTGAAGCATCAATCCAAATTGGCACTCCGAAACAAAAGCCACCCAGCGGGTTTGGAAAGGATTCCCCTGCCGTTTAACATTCAGGGGGTAGAAAGATTGAAATTAATCGCCAGGCCAGCATTACTTCCCCCTTGGCATACGTCAGCGGGCCAGAAGGCCTGGATCATGATTGATGAAGTGGTTATCAATTGAGGAGGAAATGAAAATGTTTGATCCCAGTCTCATCTTTCTACTGCTGTCGGGGCTATTTTTTTCCTGTACATCTCGTTCTAAAACAGAAGAAACTACCAGCATTGCCTTTACCAATTATATCCGGAAAATCCCCGGCGAAAATGACAGCATACCAGAAGAGCTGGTCCAAAAGGGCAAAGTATTGATTGCCTATTCTGATTGTTATACCTGTCATAAATTAGACACCCGAGCCAAAGGTCCCGCTTTTGCGGATATTGCCGCCAGATACCCTGTACAGGAAGCCTATATCGATATGCTTGCTCACCGGATCATATCGGGTGGAAGTGGCGCTTGGGGCAGTCCGGTCATGCTCCCCCACCCTAACCTTAGTCTTGAAGATGCAAGAATAATGGTTGGCTATATCCTTTCTCTTAAAAAAGGTAATTGAGGCTGCAGGAGCTTTAAAACTCCCTTTACATCCATTTCTTCCATCTTGGATTCACAGTTTTACTTCTGGGAGGGGGGGTAAAAACAGGGCACCGAAGTTGGTCTTTTCCTTGGTTGCCCTAAAAGTTTCAATCGCTATAAATACTGGTTTTCGTGGATGTTTTGATAATCCTCCGCCACCTAACTTTGTTCGAATCAAAGTGATCAAAACATTCACCTAAACCCTAGCATAATGAAAAAATTTCTTTCTATTCTTCTTATTGCTTTTGCCGCCTTCTCGTGTTCTGATAAGGAGGATGAGCAACCCGTCCTGGATGATCCTCTAATGGGAATGTGGCAAATGGTTGCTTTAGAACAAGACGGGCAGATCGTCGACATTCGCGATCAACCTTGTCTTAAAGACAGTAATTTAAATGTCACACAGAACACCATGGCCCTTACCTTATCTGCACCCCAACAACAGGGTGGTACAGACTGCCAAACGGAAAGTGCCTCCCTCGAATGGGTTAATGATGACGGGACCTACTATGTGGTGGAAGACGGGGAAAGAAAACCCGCGATATTCTCGCTGGAGGAAGATCAACTTAACGTGAACATCACTATGGACGGAGCGCCCCTGTCCCTCTTATTTATTAAATAACTTTCTCTTTAATTTTTAAATAAAACCAGAACATGATGAATTTTAAAACCTTTTCCAGACTCCTTAGCCTAATGATTGTAGGCTTTCTAACCGCCCAACATGCCCAGGCGCAAACCACTTATAAAACAGGTGTGGGACTTATGATTGATGTAGGCGATGGGGGGACGCTTGTCGGACCTCATGTCAAGCACTTCTTCGACAATAACCAAGCCGGGGAAGCCACTTTACAATTCGGAACCGGATTGACGATATTGCAACTGATGTACCAGTATCACCAGCCGGTACAAGAGGCACAAGGACTGCAGTGGTATGTCGGGTTGGGAGGAGCCTTGGCATTTCCCGACGGCGGCGGTGATACTGTTTTTGGGATCGTACCTGCGGCTGGATTGGATTACAAACTGGACAATGTTCCTATTGATCTCTTCCTGGATTGGAGACCAAAATTCATGCTTTACAGCGGAGAAAGCGAGTTCTTGGCAGCAAGATTTGGACTTGGTTTGCGTTTTACGCTGAGAAATTGATGTTATAATCATCAGTTATTGCAGCAAGTCAAACCCATTAAGATAGGAAGGAACATGAGGGCTTCTATTTCACAATTCTCAGTTTCTTTAAAGTTAATGGTTCAACAAATTTGTTAACTAGGCGGTATTGAATTAATATTATTGATGATTCATAAAGCCTTATGGATTCTTTCCCGCAGGTTATGGCGACTATTCAGGATGGGCGTAAGCCCGGCAGGACGGCAACGTACCTGCGGGAAATTAAAGTTCTCCATTGACGTCCTACAAAAAGGACCATTACTTTTAAGGAATGATGAAAAATATAATTGTTTTAATCGGGGTATATTTCTGCGCCATTCCTTCTTTCAGCCAAACCAAGAGCCCAGAACAGATCTACGCAGACAGTCTTTTGTCTTTGGCGGAAACCGCCGAATCAGATTCTTTAAAAATCAGCAGGTATTTGGAATTGAGTAACTTCTGGTCGGACCGCGATACGACCGCAGCCTTCCACTACCTCCGTCAAGCAAAGGAGATTATGCCACCCCAAGACCCTTACTACAACGGGTTGCTCCATTTCTATGCTGCGGGGATCTATTTTGACCGGGAAATAGAGCGGGGAAAGAAAGAATACATGGAGGCTGAAAAATTTCTGAGCAAAGACCTGTCCCCTGTCGCTTATCGCTTCAGGGCAAGGTTGTGGAATAACTACGGGGCATTGCTGCAAAGGCAAGACCGGGAGGAGGAGTATATTAAAATCCTGCTGGATCAATCCATACCCTTCGCCCAACAGGCGGGAGACAGCATTTTGGTAGCCAACAATTATCAAAACATTGCCCTGATCTTTATGAACATCACAGATTATCCCAAAGCCGATGAGTATTATAGAAAAGCCATCAAATCACTTTCACGCTACCCGCGGGCAAACGAGGAAAAGCTGACTGCCTTTGTCAATGCAGCAAAAAATGCCATTTATAGCAGAAATTTCCCTGCCGCTCAACTTTACCTGGACAGCGCAAAAGTTCAATCACAAATTATCCCGCACTCGCTCTATATGCCTGTATTCTATGGTGCATCCGGCATGTATTACAGACACCAAAAAAGATGGAAGGAATCGCTCCAACAACTCGATAAAGGACTGGAATTGGCCAGACAATACCTCGACCATCGGACAGCTTCGTCCATTTTATTTGAGAAGTATGCTTTGTACAAAGAGATAGAAGATTTTCCGGCAGCTAAAACCACCTTGATGGAATCCTTTGAGCTGGAAAAACAATCTTCACTTAGCCATAATCGGATGCTTCACTTAAAGGAGCTTGCTTTGATCGATGCACAAATGGGGAATTATCCCTCCGCCTACCAATGGCTCAGCAACTATGTAATTTTGGCGGACAGTGTCTTTGAACAGCGGGCCAATTTAAAAATCCTTGAACTCGAAGAACGGTATCAGTCTGCTGAAAAGGAAAATGAAATATTAAAACTTAAAAGCGAAAACCAGCAACAACAGCTTAGTCTTGAAGAAAACAAGCTGCTGTTGGTTTTATTGTTGTCCATTTTATTGATCGTCTTACTGTTGGCCTTCTTCGGATGGAGGCTGTACAAAAACAAAAAAAGAACGCTTGAACAAAACGAGCTTTTACATAGACAAGAACTCAAGTCCATCAAGCAAAGGGAGCAGTTGACAGCTTACAATGCCATGCTGCAAGGCCAGGAAAAAGAACGAAACCGGATCGCAAGGGACCTGCATGATGGGCTTGGTGGAATGCTTGCAGGAGTGAAGCTCAAGCTGTCGTCAATCGTTTCGAAAGAAAAACAAAATAAATACTTAATCCAACCGGATATGGAAATCTATAAAGTCATCCATCAATTAGATCAATCGGTGGATGAATTGAGAAGGATCGCACGGAACATGATGCCAGAATCGCTGATCTATATGGGATTGGAGCCAGCCTTGTCCGACCTCTGCAAATCACTGAATTCGGAGAAGACAGCAATAGTTTTTGAAGCGTTCAACCTCAACAGCACCTATGACCAAGCCTTACAGATTACTGTATATCGCATCGTACAGGAACTGTTGACCAATGCCATCAAGCATGCCGAAGCCAATTCCATCATGATCCAATGCAGTGAAAACGAAAGCCGTCTTTATATCACGGTGGAAGACGACGGCAAAGGCTTTGACCCTGACTTGGTGCAACAAAAAAACGGTATTGGCCTGTCCAACATCCGGAACAGGGTTAACTTGCTAGAGGGCACAGTGGAAATCAGCTCCAAACCGGGAGAAGGGACGACTTTCTCGATAGAAATTCCTTTGAATGAAAAATAACATTTTTGTAATCATCATCGACGACCATCCTATCGTCTTACAGGGTTTTTCCCATATTCTCCAAAACGAGGCTAACATCACGCTGATGTCTTCTTTTACTTCTGCCATTGAAGGGATAAGTTATATGGAAAACCATCCGGTGGATGTGGTTTTGCTGGATATCAATATGCCTGATATGAATGGGATAGAAGCCTGCGGGCACATCAGCAAGAATTTTCCCGACAGTAAGGTCATCGCCATCAGCAACAACAATGAGAACAGCATTATCCAACGTATGCTACAAAGCGGAGCTTCAGGCTATATTCTTAAAAATGCCTCTGCGGATGAATTGGTTAAATGCATTTGGGAAGCCATTGAGGGGCATACTGCGTTGAGCCAAGATGTGAAAGACATCATTAAAACATCGAAATCCGCGAGTCTTCCTAAAGTGACCCGGCGCGAGAGTGAGATCCTTCAACTTTTAGCCAAAGGGATGACCTCTCCTGAAATCGCTGAAAAAATGTTTGTCAGTCC
>DATGMS010000268.1:0-3218 GCA_035307285.1 Cyclobacteriaceae bacterium | reverse complement strand
GCAAGGTGATTATCAGTCCATCTTCAAAGGAGCGGGATTAGAGTTCGATGATTTGAGGCCCTACCAGTATGGCGACGATATCCGAACCATAGAATGGAAAGTCTCTGCCAAAGGCCACGGAACCTTTGTCAAAACCTTTAAGGAAGACAAAGACCAGTCGGTTTATTTCCTCCTGGACATCAGCGGATCGCAGGATATCGGCGACAAAGGCCGAAAAAAGCTAGATCTGGGAAAAGAAGTGGCGGGGGTTCTAACCCTTGCAGCGATCCACGAAGGCAGTCAAGTAGGACTTTTATCATTTTCAGATCAAAAAGAAAAAGTAATCCTTCCCAGCAAAGGCCCCCGACAAGGGGTCAAAGTAATTAAAGCCATCTTCAACCATCCGAACAAATCTTTTAAGACCAACCTGAACGAGATGTTTTCCTTTACCTTGAACCTGATCAAGAAAAGGAGCATCATTATTATAATTTCCGATTTTATAGACGAGGGCTATGAAAGGCCTTTCAAGGCATTGGCTGAGAAACACGACCTGGTGGCCATTCAGCTGACCGATCCGCTTGAGTCGGCCTTACCTTCCTTGGGCATTATTCCGGTTTACGACAAAGAAGAGGGAAAGACCACCTGGGTCAATACTGCTTTCGGAAGTTTTTCGAAGAAAATATCCCAAACTTTTACCACCGAAAGGGAGACGCTTAAAGAAATATGCAAAAAAAACCAGATCAACTATCTTCCCATAGATACCCGGCAGGATATTGTTCTTCCGCTCATCGACTTATTTAAAAACAGAAACAAAAGCATGAAACGTGGGTAAGATCTTAAGGTTAATCTGTTGTTTTTTATTGGTCGTCAATCACATTACCGAGGCACAAGAGCTTAAGGTTGAAGGTTACTTTCTTCAGGATTCCGCCATGCTCGGCGAAAAGGTGGGCTATGTGCTCAAGGCCTCCTATCCACCCAATCTCAATGTTTTATTTCCCGACTCCGCTTATCAGTTTGGAAGTATGGAGTATTTGGGGAAAGAAATTTTCACCTCCTACACCCTAGACAGTATCACTCAGGACAGTGCCGTATATTACCTTTCCAACTTTTCGCTGGAACCCATTAAGCAATACCGCCTTCCGGTCTTTGAAGTGTTACGGTACGACAGTATCAGCCATTTTCCCGAGGAAGCAGCTCTCCACCTCAAGCTGACGATCGACGAAATACCGGATGTGTTGACGTTTGAGGAAACCAACCGATATCAGCCTATAAAAAAAGATTTTAACTATCCCTACCTCATCATAGGATTGGCTGCATTATTCGTGCTTGCCTTGCTACTGTTTGTTGTTTTCGGAAAAAAAGTCAGAAAGAACTGGAAGATATATCAGGAAAGGAGAAGGCAAAAGAGGTTTGCCGACCGATGGGCCAAGACCAAAATAGCCTTTATTGCCCAACCTACCTTGGAGCATGCCGATGAACTGCTGGGATTATGGAAAGCAAGAATGGAGAACCTCACCGGCCAGCCTTTTAAAGAATGGACGGCAACAGAAATTGCTGAGCATCTTGAAATGCCTGAAGTACTGGGGAATTTCAGAAAAATAGAGCTGATCATCTATGCTGCCCGACCAGCGGAAGATGTAGAAAAGGCCTGTGACCGCCTGGAAACCATCAGCACTTCCACCTATCACCAAAAAATTAAAACCCTACCATGAACATGAACGATATCAGCGAATTCTTTTCATGGAATTGGTTTACCCCAGAAACCTTCCGGTCTTTTGATTGGGAAAATCCCTGGGCACTCCATTTATTATGGCTGATTCCGCTGCTGCTTTTGCTGCGTAAATTTGTCAAGTTTCTAAAAAACCCGGTACTGGAACTCTCCCTGCCCAAATTGGTTTCAAGGAGCAATCCCTGGACGTATTTGAGATTGATTCCCGGTCTGTTTTTTATCCTGTCGCTCTTGATGATCATTATCGCTTTGGCAAGGCCGCAGCGTTCGAATGAAAAGGTAGAACAATATACCGAAGGTATCGACATCATGCTGGTAATGGACATTTCTGAGTCTATGGACCTGCAGGATTTTCAGCCTAACCGGCTGGAAGCGGCTAAGGAAACCGCGATTCAGTTTATCAACGGCAGGTTTGGCGACCGGATCGGCATGGTGATTTTTGCCGGAGAGGCCTTTTCCCTCTCACCATTGACTACCGATTATGAGCTATTGACGGAACTGATTGACGAGATTGCCTTTGATATGATGGATATCAAAGGAACGGCCGTTGGCAGTGCCCTAGCTGCAGCCACCAACCGTATGCGTGAATCGGAAGCGGCATCTAAGGTGATTGTGTTGTTGAGTGACGGGGACAACAATGCAGGCAATGTGGATCCTATCTTTGCTGCGGAACTGGCAGCGGCAATGGACATCAAGATCTATACGATCGCTGTGGGCAAGGACGGCTTGGTGCCTTATGGAACAGACTTCTTTGGCAGGCCGCAAATGATCGAGAGCTACCTCAACGAAACTACCTTAAGACAGATTGCCGAGATCGGAAAAGCGGAGTTCTTCCGGGCATCGGATGATCAGGCCTTGGAAAATATCTTTATGCAGATTGACCAATTGGAAAAGGCAGAAATCATCGAGAGCCGTTACAAAGAGACCTTGGACTACTACCGCATATACTTATTTTGGGGAATTCTCTGTATGTTTAGCTGGCTGGGTCTGAAAAGTACTTTCTTCAACAACTTCCTTATTGATTAATGTTGGGAATTGAGGCGCTAAGAGACGGGAAAGACTGAGCGATGGGAGCTGCACCATCATCCTGGTGACCGATGTCTCTGGCAAAAGGATACGGAGAGACTGGGAATAAAAAAAAAAGACTGTTTGGGCACCCATCTTTAGCAATAATCCTTTCGTAACAACAACAATATCTCTGATCAATGAAGCAGCTATTAGCCCTTATCATCGCCCTCTCCTCGCTGGTTGCCGTCTTCTTGCAACTGGACCTTATGTTGTCCAACAGCAGCCAACTGCTTGGAGAAACACTTATTCGCTTTTTTAGCTTTTTCACCATTCTGACGAACAGTTTGGTGGCCGGATATTTTTCCTACCTCTCCTATCACTGGATTAAAAGGCAGCCAATAACCAAAAATGAATTTACAAGACTAACCGCTATAACGGTTTATATTTCTATCGTAGGCCTGGTTTATCAGGTTTTGCTGCGCCATATCTGGAGTCCAACCGG
>DATGMS010000267.1:0-4506 GCA_035307285.1 Cyclobacteriaceae bacterium | reverse complement strand
ATTGTCAGACAATAACGAACTACGCATTGGGTTGCCGGCCGCCTGCTCATCAGGCACCGGGAATTGTGTAGGCGATCCATCCTCATAATACATGGTGCCTAAGGGGCTCATCCGGTAAGCTTCTCTTACACTTGCGCTGATACCTGAAAGATCCCGATGGGAAAACATCGTATTGGTTCCAATTTGTAGCCAAGGCTTAATGGTGTTGGTGATGTTGGCACGTAAAGTATATCGTTGTTGATTGTCATTGTAAATCAAGCCCCGATCGTCGCTTAAAGAAGCCGAAAGGAAGTAGTTGGTGGAATTACTTTTTCCCGATACATTCACATCTATGGAGCTGGTCCTTCCCTGCTGGGAGATTTCCCGCCAAGGATCAGTGTATTTTCCGTTACGGTAATTTTCCGCTTCAAGGGCAGAAATATATTTATCTAGGGACCGTGGATCTGCTTCCAGCCCGGATTGGGCCCTCCAGTCCAGTCTGCGTTGTAGATAGCGCTCTGGGCTCAACAATTTTAGCTCGGAAGCCCATTCTGATAAGCCTGTATAGGAATTCAGACTGATCAGAGGTTTCTCTGTTTTACCATCCATAGAAGTAATTAGGATTACGCCATTTGCTGCTCTGGATCCATAAATTGCCGTAGAACTGGCATCCTTCAGGATTTCCATAGATTGAACATCACGCGGATTTATATCATTGAGGTTGCCGCTGAAAATAATCCCGTCTAGTACAATGAGAGGGCTATTCGATCCACTCAACGAATTTTGCCCTCTGATCAACAGATTCCCGACCTGCCCAGGCCTGCCTGTATCTGTAAATTGCACGCCTGCAATTCCTACCAATGCTTCCGTTACAGCCGCATCGTCTCCACTTTGCGATAAATCTGCAGATGCAATGGATCCTGTTACATTTCGTTTTACTTGAGTCCCGTATCCAACTACTACAACCTCGTCCAGACCGCTGATGTTTTCATTGAGTATAACATCTAGCACGGTCCGATTGCCTACAGCCTCTTCTTTCGTTTCAAACCCGATCATGGAAAAAACCAGTACGGCATTGTCATCGGGAATTGAAATAGAATATTCGCCTTCTATATCCGTGATTGTTCCTGTTTTAGATCCTTTTATCAGAATGTTCACCCCCGGCAGGCCGCTGGGGTCGCCGTCAGTAGTGACCTTTCCCGTCACCACTCGATCTTCAGGGATGGAGGTCGCTGAAGAATAGGCGTGTAGTTCAAAGAATAAAAACAGGGCCGGCAGTATATATTTGCCATAAACCAGAAGTTTAGTTTTCATATTGCTATAGATGATAAGTGGTGTTATTTCAGTTTATTTTAAATTACAGTTATCCTATATCCGCGTCTATCCATTGGGGTGGGGTTTTTAGATCACTGAACCTTGGTACGCGCGACTATCAGGCATGCCGCATAATTCTTCAAGAACTAAAAAACTTGTTCTCCAGATGGGGTAGATCACAGCCTTAGTGGGGGTGCTGAGTAGGCTACGCTGCGGAGATCGCTGAAGGATTTGCATTGCTATTTCTATGGCATGTCTACTCGCTTGAAGAAAGCGCTTCTTACCACCTCGGATATTACCAAAGTTGCAATGTTTGACTTGCTCAAGAAAAACTAGGAGTTGCGCTATGAAGGGGCAACTGCTAATGGCTTGGATCCATAGTTGCTCCGTTTTCCTCCAGGGAGAGTCGCTGTATACGCGGTTATCTACCCCGGGTAATAAGATTGTTTCATCTCGAAAGAACATAACCTAGGTATTCGGGTTGATTGTGATTAAGGCAAAGATGGGATTTAATAGCAGCCGTTTTCTATTCAATTTTGTCAAAAAACTATACGATATTATCATGCGCATCACAACCAGTCCTGGGAAATAGAGCCAGTTTAAAGTATCTTATCCGGAAAATAGCGCTGATGACGCGCTTAGCCTATGTGGGCTGTACCTTTGGTTTTGAATGTTCGGTCAAAATTCCCATCCTAGCTAAGTTTCACTGTTCTGAATACAGCGGTTATGATCAATATCAAATTCTATCCAGCAAGATTTTGTTTCATTTATTTTACTGCGTATTATTGGACAAAATTCTTATAATCTATGAACGCCGGCGTTGGAAAAACAAAACATCTACCATTTTTTTACATATTCTTATTCCTCGCCCTCGTCCATCTCTCCTCCTGTTCGTCCACTAGAAAGATCAGGAGCCAGAACGTCAACCAGGTGGTAGAGACCGCAAAATCATTCCGGGGAACGCCTTACCGCTACGGCGGCACCACTCGGGCAGGGATAGATTGCTCCGCTTTGGTATTTCTTTCGTTCAATAGTGTTGGAGTCGCCCTGCCCAGAACTTCGGCAGATCAGAGCAAAGTGGGAAAGAAAGTGTCGGTCCATAATCTTGAAAAAGGGGATGTGGTGTTTTTTGCCACCGGAAAGAGCCGCAGAAAAGTAACTCATGCAGGTATCGTAACCTCAGCAAGGCGTGGCAATATCCAATTTATCCATTCTTCCACTTCATTGGGAGTGACTGAGGACAATGTCTACTCCAATTATTGGTCAAAAAGGGTGGTCAGGGCAAGGAGAATTTTATGATTATTTTGTTAAAGTAATTTATTAGTAGCAATAGTAGCAAAGGAATCGGATTAATTTTTGAAACATCCTTTGGTTTTAAGCTTTATGTATTAATTTTGCACTCGATTAAGAAAAGTAAAATTCCCTTTCATATTAACACACAAAAATGGCGAATACTGGTAAGATAGTTCAGGTAATAGGTCCCGTAGTGGATATTTCCTTTGAAGGCGGTAAATTACCTAATATTCTTGATGCTCTTGAAGTTACCAAAGACAACGGTCAAAAAGTTATCCTGGAAGTACAGCAGCACCTTGGCGAAAGCCGGGTGAGGACTATTGCGATGGATTCTTCCGAAGGGATGGTAAGAGGGATGGAGGCAATCGATTTAGGTGCCCCGATTTCTGTACCGACAGGTGAAGGCATCAAGGGGAGGTTGTTTAACGTAGTAGGAGAAGCTATTGATGGTCTACCACAGCCGGCTAGCGGGAAGAGGCTTCCGATTCACCGTGCTGCGCCAAGATTTGAAGATCTTTCTACCTCAACCGAGGTTTTGTATACCGGGATTAAAGTCATTGACTTGATCGAGCCTTACGCAAAAGGAGGTAAAATCGGATTGTTCGGTGGGGCAGGTGTAGGTAAGACTGTTTTGATCCAGGAACTTATCAATAACATTGCTAAAGCTTATTCAGGTCTTTCTGTATTCGCAGGTGTAGGTGAAAGGACCCGTGAGGGTAATGACCTTCTTAGGGAAATGATTGAATCCGGTATTGTTACTTATGGTGAGGACTTTGTCCATTCCCTGGAAACAGAAGGCGGATGGGATCTTTCCAAGGTGGATCTGAAGGGCCTTGAAAACTCAAAAGCTACCTTCGTATTCGGTCAAATGAACGAGCCTCCTGGAGCCCGTGCAAGGGTAGCCCTTACAGGCCTTACATTGGCGGAATATTACCGCGATGGAGAAGGAGAAGGTGCCGGCAAGGATATTCTTTTCTTTATCGATAACATTTTCCGATTTACACAAGCAGGTTCGGAAGTATCCGCCCTTCTTGGAAGGATGCCATCTGCGGTGGGTTACCAGCCTACTTTGGCCACCGAAATGGGTGTGATGCAGGAGAGGATTACATCTACCAAAAACGGATCCATTACGTCCGTTCAGGCAGTTTACGTACCAGCGGATGATTTGACTGACCCTGCTCCGGCAACTACTTTTGCCCACTTGGATGCCACTACCGTTCTCTCCCGTAAAATTGCGGAATTGGGTATTTATCCTGCTGTGGATCCTTTGGATTCCACTTCAAGGATTCTTTCTCCCGATATCTTGGGCGAAGAGCATTACAACTGTGCCACCAATGTAAAGGAAATCCTTCAACGGTACAAAGAGCTTCAGGATATCATCGCCATCTTGGGTATGGAGGAACTTTCAGAAGAGGACAAACTGGTTGTGGGTAGAGCGAGACGAATCCAGAGGTTCCTTTCCCAGCCATTCCACGTTGCGGAACAGTTCACTGGTCTTAAAGGCGTGCTAGTAGATATCAAGGATACTATCAGGGGCTTTAATATGATTATGGACGGCGAACTGGATCATCTTCCTGAGGCGGCATTCAACTTGGTGGGTAGCATTGAAGATGCCATTGCCAAGGGCGAGAAAATGTTGGCAGAGGTTAGGTAATCTTGTCTACAGACGCTTTACACTGCAATGACAATCCGAATTTTATCAAACACGCTAAGGTTTGAGGAAAGTCACGGATACCGATATTGAAAGAAGAAAAGTAGGAGAAATCCTCGTAATATAAATT
Source organism: Cyclobacteriaceae bacterium (assembly GCA_035307285.1). GTDB lineage: Bacteria > Bacteroidota > Bacteroidia > Cytophagales > Cyclobacteriaceae > DATGMS01. The sequence continues at coordinate 139 of DATGMS010000267.1, read as the reverse complement.
GACTTATGTATTTAGAAATAATAACGCCTGACAAAAAAGTATTTCAAGGAGAAGTTTCTGAAGCCAGTTTTCCCGGTGCTGACGGCTCTTTTCAGGTGTTAAAAAACCACGCCCCAATTATCTCTGCTTTGGCGGAGGG
>DATGMS010000266.1:0-3593 GCA_035307285.1 Cyclobacteriaceae bacterium | reverse complement strand
TGTTGCCGTTTCTATCCTTAAGAAATTAGGGGTTCCGCTCGACGAGTTGCGAAATTCGGTAGAACGTGCCGTAAAGGGTACAGCCAGCCATAACGGCAAGAATCTAGCGAATATTCCGTTGACTAGACAGTCCGAAAAAGTACTTAAGATTACTTATTTAGAGGCAAAGATTTTCAAAAGCCAATTGATTGGTACAGAACATCTACTGCTTTCTATTCTGAGGGATGAAGACAATATTGCCACGCAGATTTTGCAGAAGTTTGAAACTTCTTATGATGCGGTCAAAGAAATATTGGAATTCCAGACTGATCAAACGCCGAGAGCAGGTGCGGAAGCCGACGATCCGGATGAGGATAGCTCTAAACTGTTCGGCTCTTCCTCTGGAAGCAGCAAAGGAGCTTCCGAGAAGTCCCGTACGCCGGTTTTGGACAACTTTGGTAGAGACCTTACCAAGATGGCCGAAGAGGATAAACTTGACCCCATCATTGGGCGTGAGAAAGAGATTGAGCGAGTAGCACAAATTCTCTCTCGAAGAAAGAAAAACAACCCCATTCTTATTGGAGAACCCGGAGTAGGTAAAACTGCCATTGCAGAAGGCTTGGCCCTGAGGATTATTCAAAAGAAAGTCTCAAGGGTGTTGTTCAACAAACGCGTAGTCACTTTGGACCTTGCTTCTCTGGTGGCCGGTACTAAATACCGGGGACAGTTTGAGGAAAGAATGAAAGCGGTGATGAGTGAGCTGGAAAAATCACCCAGTGTGATTTTGTTCATCGATGAACTGCACACCATTGTGGGCGCTGGCGGGGCCAGTGGTTCGCTAGATGCCTCAAATATGTTTAAACCTGCACTGGCAAGGGGAGAGATTCAATGTATAGGAGCTACTACATTGGATGAATATCGACAGTATATTGAGAAGGATGGGGCTTTGGCCCGTAGATTCCAGATGGTGATGGTGGATGCAACTTCTCCGGAAGAAACCATTCAGATCTTGAATAACATCAAGGACAAGTATGAGGATCACCACAATGTGATCTATACTCCTGAAGCTCTGGTAGCTTGTGTGAAATTATCAGATCGATATATTTCGGATAGATTCTTGCCTGATAAGGCCATTGATATTCTAGACGAAGCCGGAGCTAGGGTCCATATCAACAATATTCATGTTCCCGATGAAATCTTGAAACTTGAGGAAGAGGTCGAGAAAATCAAGATTGAGAAAAACAGGGTGGTGAAAAGCCAAAAATATGAAGAGGCTGCCCAGCTAAGGGATCGGGAAAAGAAATTGCTTGAGCAATTGGAAAATGCCAAAGCCAAATGGGAAGAAGAAAGTAAAACCCGCAGGTATACGGTAGAAGAAGATAATGTTGCTGAAGTGATTGCCATGATGACAGGTATACCTGCCAAGCGAATTGCCCAAAATGAAGGCGTTAAACTGCTTAATATGGGTGAAGAGCTCAAAGGAAAGGTGGTCGGCCAAGATAACGCGATCAAGAAATTGACCAAAGCGATTCAAAGGACGAGGGTGGGACTGAAAGATCCGAAGAAGCCGATCGGTTCATTTGTATTCCTTGGTCCAACAGGTGTGGGAAAAACGGAATTGGCGAAGATGCTTGCTTCCTATTTATTCGACAAGGATGATGCGTTGATTCGGATCGATATGTCGGAATACATGGAAAAATTCAGTGTCTCTCGTTTGGTTGGAGCACCTCCGGGCTATGTAGGCTATGAAGAAGGTGGTCAACTTACTGAAAAAGTAAGGAGAAAGCCGTATTCGGTTGTCCTTTTGGATGAGATCGAAAAGGCGCATCCCGATGTATTCAATATTCTGCTTCAGGTATTGGACGACGGGGTCTTGACGGACGGTCTGGGGAGGAGAGTGGATTTCCGCAATACCATCATCATAATGACCTCTAATATAGGAGTACGGGATCTAAAAGATTTTGGTGCAGGGATAGGATTTGCTTCAAAAGCGAAAGAAGAAAACATAGATGAGGTAATGAAATCCACCATTCAAAGTGCACTGAAGAAGGCCTTTAGTCCGGAGTTTTTGAACAGATTGGATGATGTAGTGGTGTTTAATTCCCTCACTAAGGAAGATATTCACAAGATCATCGACATCAGCTTAGGAAAGCTGTTCAGTAGGATTACGGATCTCGGCTACAAGATAGAACTTTCAGAAAAAGCCAAGGATTATCTGTCTGAGAAAGGGTATGATAAGCAATACGGTGCAAGACCTCTTAACCGGGCCATCCAAAAGTACCTAGAAGATGCCATTGCTGAGGAAATACTCAAAGGAGAGCTTTCAGAAGGTGATGTAATCTTTGCAGATTACTTGGGAGAAGGTGAGGAATTGACTATCACTGTAAGCAAAAAAGAAAAGGCAGACTAATTAAATGCCTTTATAATACACCAGGGCGGCTTCTAAAGGAAGCCGCCTCTTTTTTTAACAAAAAATAAGATTACGCCAAACTTTTAGTTCAAAACTGGCTACTATTTTGTGCCGCCACTGATTATGAAATTTTATACAGACCTCGTTATCAAGTTGCTGTTTCTTTTCTCAATGATGCCGTTTTTGCTGTCAGAAAAGATTTATGATAAATTTGATTTTCGGTTAAATATAAATGTTGTCGATACGCTTTTCACGGCTCCAATGGTGTTGGGGACTTTAGACAACAACCTTATCAATGAAGCCAGCGGCTTGGTCTCGTCTCAGACTCACCCCTTCCTATTGTACACGCACAATGACAGCGGCGGGGATCCCGACATCTATTTATTGGATACTCTTGGTCGTTATCAAGGCAAAATTCATCTGGAAGGCATCAAGAACAAAGATTGGGAGGACATCGCAGTTGGCCCAGGGACGGATCCTAATGTGAGCTACGTGTACGTAGGAGATATCGGGGACAATACTTCAAAGCGGGACAAGGTACAGATATATAGATTCCCTGAACCAAGCACTATCGAAAAGGAAATGCGTGTTAGGGCAGAAACCTTCACCTTGGTCTATCCTGATGGTCCTAGAGACGCCGAGACCTTAATGGTCGATCCTTGGAGCGGAGATTTGTTTGTGCTTTCCAAACGCGACACCAGCAATACCCTCTATCGTGCACCTGCGGATCAGCTTGAGAAAGGCGAGGTCGTCATGGAAAAAATCATGAAATTACCCATCACTATGGCGGTTGCCGGAGATATCTCGGCGGATGGGAAGCATATATTGATCAAAAATTATTGGGTGGTATATTATTGGCAAAGGGGGGAGGGAGAAAGTCTTGCGGAGGCACTTTCAAGAAAACCTATACAGCTACCCTATAAGCCGGAACCCCAGGGGGAAGCCATTGGATTTTCAGCCAATGGCGACCGTTATTTTACCCTCAGTGAAAGCCGGTTTAGGATTAAGCCAGTACTTTATCAATATTTAAATCTTCTTTTTGACCCGGAACTGGCGGAGTGACTGTAGCCTTAAATTCCCGCAGATCTCAGTAGTACAACCTTGGTGGACCTGCGGGAAATAATAAGACCTTTTTCGGCTACACCGACCGTCAATCTTCTCTGTGGGATAAAATTGATAAGGCCAGTCTTTATCTTTATATGCC
>DATGMS010000265.1:0-3364 GCA_035307285.1 Cyclobacteriaceae bacterium | reverse complement strand
TTAAATTACCAGGTGAGCATTACCGAAGTAGAGCCCTTGACATACAGAATATCAGACATCACAGGGGGCTTGTACGCTTTGGAATATGGGGCAGAGGATAACCCAGCTATATTTACCGACCTGTGTAATGAATTAACCATTTTTGATCAGCCCGACGTTGTGTTTGGGAACGATAGGTTTAACGGTACGGGGAGGGTAAATGCAGATGGGACCATTACCATATCTTGGGAAAATGAGAACGAGGAGAGTGGAGTTACCACCTTGACTAGGATAGATTAAGGCAAATTGTAGAGTTTATGATAAAGGAAATACTCACCCTAGCGCTTCTGTTATCTGGATTTTACTCCGTGGCTCAGGTTTCGCCCCAAATGGATAGGGACCTGTTAGACAATAGGAGAGAAATTCTGCAAAGGATCCAAGGAGAGTCCGACCGATTCAACCTGAATGCTGTAGAGAAGGAGAGACTTAGCCAACAACACGGGTTTCCCCTCACTTTATTAATGAATCATGGAAGGACGGCTGAGTTTCAATTTATAGATGAAGCCGGAACGCCCGTGTATTACAGCAATTTTAACGTCAATGCAGCAGTTACCACCGGTGCATCCGCCATGCAGCAAGGAGGGGAGCTGGGACTGGATCTGAGCGGTAGGGGAATGGTAGTGGGAATTTATGATCAGACAAGACCCAAGGCAAATCACAGGGAATTTGGTAATCGGGTGACGCAGATAGATGGATCCACGGAAATAGTGAGCAACCATGCCACCCACGTGACCGGTACCATACTTGCAGCAGGGCTGAATGCCAATGCAAAGGGAATGGCCAGTGAGGCAACCGGCTGGGCTTTTAACTGGGAAGGGGATATTTCCAAAATGATTCAGAATGGCTATGATCCTGACCTGAGACCCGGCGGTCAGATAATCTCTAATCATTCCTATGGCAGCGTGGTGGGATGGTATCAACATTCCAACGGCAATTGGGCATGGGCGGGAAATGAAAGTGTCAACAACAGGGAAGACTACCGTTTTGGCTTTTATACCTCCAAAAGCCAACAGATAGACGAGTTGGCTTTTTCCAAGCCTTTTTATACCGTGGTGTGGGCAGCCGGCAATGACCGAAGTGATGCCGGCGACGGCACTAAAAACCCGGATGGCCCCGAAGATTCCATCGGTCCAGAAGGGGTGCCTAAAAACAACATCACCATTGGAGCGGTCAGTGAAGTGAGGGATTATCGGGGGCCTGAAGACGTAATTATGAGTTCCTTTTCCAGTTGGGGTCCCGTCGATGACGGTAGGATCAAGCCGGATCTGGTGGCCATGGGTGTTAACGTGTTCAGTACCGCGTTATCCAATGAAGGACAGTCCGACAGTTATACTACCCTAAGCGGAACCTCCATGGCTGCGCCGAATGCAACCGGATCATTGCTTTTGCTTCAAGAACTTTATCATAGCAGAAATGGAAGCCGCTATATGCGTTCTGCTACCTTAAAAGGGCTGGCTATCCACACCGCTAAAGAAGCAGGACAAAGTCCTGGGCCGGATTATCGTTTCGGCTGGGGATTGTTGGATGTCAAAGCAGCTGCTGAGCTAATTATTAATGAGAATGGAAGTTCCAATATGATCCGGGAGCTTGTATTGGACAACAACCAGGTGTTTGAATACGAGTTCATTTCCGACGGAATCAGCCCCATCAAAGCAACCATTTCGTGGACTGATCCTGCCGGAACGCCTCCCCCGCCTTCTGTAAACCCTCAAGATTTAATGCTGGTCAACGATCTGGACATACGGATCATTGACGAAGATGGGAATACCTTTTTCCCTTGGAGTTTGGATCCCAGTCAAGGCTCAAATGCTAGGGCTAGAAACGATCGGGATAATTTTAGGGATAACATGGAGCAGGTATTTATTGATACACCTGCAGCCAAAAAATACACGTTGAGGATTACTCATAAAGGAAGCCTTAAAAATGGGTTGCAAGCTTTCAGTCTTATCTTTAATGCCGGTGTATCGGATGGCCAAGATAAGACCCTTTACTGGATCGGTGGCGACGGGGATTGGAATTCTCCCCAGAACTGGTCTTTTCAAAGTAGCGGAACCAGTGCAGAAGCCGTACCTGACGAAGGTACCCGAGTAGTTTTTGATCAGTCGTCGGGCTCTTCTAAAATTTCTTTCTCAGGGGATGCAGAAGCCTTTAGCCTTAATTTCTTCGGGAATACATCCGTAGAAATCGATCTCAATGCTAAAGCGCTTTCCGTTACGGGAGGGTTCAGGGTGAGCAATCAAATTACGACTTTGCAAAATGGGAAGATAAACTTCAATTCTGAAGCCGCCGGCGGAAATATTATCGACATGGGAGCCACTGCGTTTGACAAGGTGGAAATATCGATATCTGGCGGAAATTGGCGTATGGTGTCCGCAGGTGTTTTGGATCAACTTAGTATCTCAAATTCCAATGTGGAATTCGACCTCCCCAGTTTACAGACCAATCGGTTGGTACTGGATGAGGGGGCTGCCTTTTCTGGAAGAATTCAGGAGCTAATTTTTGAGGAAAGTATCTATATCGACGACAATGCTTATCTAGGGGTTCCTTTGGCGGTTAGGTTTACCGGGACGGACGGATCTTTTACGGATGGGGGAGAAAATCCCATTGCTTCTATGGTAAATGAGGGCCAACGTCTTCGGCTCCAACAGACGGGAACCTTGTCTTATCTAGGTCTGGTCTCGGGAGAGACTCACTTAGTCCAAGAGCTTACCCAAGTGGAGGCTCTGGACATGAAGGGGGGAACGACACTAGATCTAATGGAAAGCAACCGAATCCATATTACAGAGAATATACTTCATGAAAATAATGCAGGTAATGCCACTCGTATCAAGGCAGGCGTTAAAGGGGTTTTCGAGCATGATATCTATAAGAAGTATTGCTTTGACAATATCCAGGTGGAAAATGTAGATCTTACCGGCAGGGCAGTGATCAACCTTGGCGCCGATGCAGCTATCACCAACAGTGCCAATTGGACAAACTTAAACTGTAGCCAAGTTCTATTCACCAATTTTGAAACTACCTTCAATTGCGAAGGGGCTTTGGTGGAGTTTGTAAACACCACTGAAGGGCCCGCTACACGATATGAATGGAGTTTCGGCTCCGCAGGTTCCTCAACAGAAGAAAACCCCTCTTTTGTTTTTCCCGGCAAAGGGATGTATCGGGTGACCCTTTCTGCCTTTACCGGTGGGCAATCGATGGTTTATGAAAGAGAAATAACGATCGGCGACAATTCGCTCCAAAAGCCCTCCATCGTTACTAATGGTTCCAACCTTACCTCACGTGTACCTGCCTCGAGTTATCAATGGTACAGAAATGGCAATAAAAT
>DATGMS010000264.1:0-11917 GCA_035307285.1 Cyclobacteriaceae bacterium | reverse complement strand
GTTGTTGGACATTTCGGGAGAGCCAGTCCCAATGCGCAACGGAGGGGAGCGGGTTTTCCCTGGAGATGCACGCTATAAGGATGTTAATGGAGATGGGGTAATTGATCAGTACGATATCGTTTATCTTGGCAATTCCATGCCTCTTGTAACGGGTGGCGGCGGACTCACGCTTCGTTATAAGAACGTCAGTATGAGTGCTTTTCTGCATGGACGTGCTGGTCAAAAGGCTGTCAATCAAACACGGATAGATACGGAAAATATGTTTGGAGTTCAGAACCAGAGTACTGCAGTCTTGCGAAGGTGGCGTCATGAGGGTGATCAAACCGATATCCCGAGGGCTCTTTACAACAAGGGTTACAATTATCTGGGGTCGGATCGTTTTGTGGAGGATGCTTCTTTTTTGCGCCTGAAGACTTTGACGCTGAAGTACAGTCTCCCCCGTAAGTTCTTGGATCGGTATGGTGTGGAGCGGGTGGATGCCTATACCACCATGTATGATCTTTTTACCTGGACCTCTTATACCGGACAGGATCCAGAGGTGCCCTTGTCGCGTGATGATGGGGTAGCCTATCTTATCGCCAAGGATAAATCTTATACACCAAAGCCGGTAAGGATAGCTTTTGGTCTAAATCTGAATTTTTGACGGAGGTAATAACAGCAAATGCAGTGCATTATGAGATATTTTATTCTTTTTGGTTTAGTGGTAATGGTGGGGATGAGTGCTTGCGGCGACTGGCTGGACCTTTACCCTGAAAATGCGCAGGTCTCTTCGCAGTATTGGGAAACCAAGTCGGATGTGGAGGCTGTTCTGAGTGCGGGGTATGTGCGTTTTCGTGGTTCCGTGGATAAACTCTTTGTCTGGGGAGAAATTAGAGGGAACGGTATTGACATTTTAAATGCAAACAAGGACGATGACATCCGCGCCGCGCAGCGGATTAGAAACATGGATATTTTGCCAACCAACAAATACGCAGGTTGGGAGGAGATGTATCAGGTCATAAACATTGCCAATTCTGTAATTAGCTATGGACCAGAGGTTGTGGAGAAGGATGATGGTTTTACCTATGAGGAGTTGAACTCCTTCTTGTCGGAAGCCTATTATTTACGCTCGCTGGCTTATTTCTATTTGGTTCGAACCTTTAGGGATGTTCCATACGTCACGCAACCCTATGTGAATGATGAGGAACGTTTTGAGGTGGAAAAAAGCAGTGGATCGGACATTCTTCAGTGGATTGAAAGCGACCTGGAGAAAGCCCTTGTAGCTGCCAAAGAGTTTTTTCCTGAGCTGGATACAGAGAATCCGATGAATACCAAGGGAAGAGCAACCAAATGGGCCATTCATACGCTACTGGCCGATATCTACCTGTGGCAGGGGAATTATGAGGCTTGTGTTTCGGCTTGCGATGCAGTACTCGCATCAGGAAGAGTGGGTTTGATTGGTTCGTGGTTCAGTAATTTTTATCCAGGTAATTCTAATGAAAGCATATTTGAGATTCAGTATTCTTATAACAGAGGTCAAACCAATAGCTTTTCTGGTTGGTTTGATGTTACTCCAAAGTATATGGCTTCTACCGAAGCGATAAATTGGTTTCAAGAGACACAAGGTTTAGGCGATGTGCGTGGATTGAACGGTAGTTTCATTGAGAGTAATCTTGGAATTTGGAAGTATATGGGGCTCGACCATTACGATGTGAGCACAGCCAAGCGGTCGTCCATACAGAACGACCAAAACTTTATAGTATATCGACTGGCTGAAGTTCTTCTTATGAAGGCTGAAGCTTTGGTTATGCTGGGTGATTTTGAGGAAGCCATTACGTTGGTAGACCAGGTGCGTAATCGGGCAGGAATTGAAGGGAATTTAAATACATTATCTACAGAGTTGGAAATGTTGCAATTGGTGCTTAGGGAGCGGGGCCGCGAGTTTTTGGCAGAGGGCAAGTGCTGGTTTGATTTGCTTAGGGTGGCGCACAGAGATGAGTACCGTTACCTTCACTTTATGATTCAGGAAGTTACATCGGTGGTGCCCTTGAGTAATATGGCCATTATTACTTCGAAACTGATGAATCCTGATTCGCATTATTTGCCTATTCATCAAGATGAACTGAATGCCAACCGTTTGTTGGTGCAGAATCCATATTATGCCAATCTGGGGAATTAGGAGTTTAAACTTATTGATTATGAATAGATTGATTAATCTTGTTTTCGTCTTTTTGTTGTTGACCGTTGCAGCTTGCTCAGATCCTTATGAAGCGGAATTGACCCCTGCTTATTCTGAGCAGCCGGTGGTTGGGGTGTTAGAGAGTATGCCAGAGCGTTTTTCGCTATGGCTGGACTTGTTGGAGCATGCAGGCTTAAAAGCCACTTTGAATTTAGATGCAAATTATACCTGCTTTGTTCCCGATAACGATGCTGTAGCTTCATTTCTAACTGCCCGCAATCTCGACGCAGTTACTGAGCTTTCGACCGATGAGGCGAGCCATTTAGTTAGGTTTCACACCATTGCCGGTCGCGTTTATTCTCAGTCGCTTTTTGCTAATGGTGTTTTGGCAGATTCTACCTCGACCGGCGACTTTCTTTCGGTAGAGTTGCGGCCGGGAGGATTGGATTCTATTTTTATTAATGGAGAGGGGCGTTTGTTACAAATAGATATTTCAGCCATTAATGGCATTATCCACTCCCTGGATCAGGTCTTGACTCCGGTGGTAGAAACTTTGTGGGACAAGCTCAATGATGGTCGATACAACATTATGCGCGAGGCGGTTGCAGCTACAGGTTTTGAGCAATTGCTGGATGAGGTCAGCTATTATGAATACAATAGTGTTAGCGGTGAGCGCATACACAAACGGCGCTTTTTGACTTGTTTCGTTGTGGGCGACAGGCAATATCAACAGGAGGGAATTTCTAGTCTGGATGAGCTGAAGGATGCGCTGGGGGCGGTTTCGGGACCTCATACCTCCACTGATGACCCGCTTTATCGCTATGTGGCCTATCATATTATGGAGCAGCAGGTTGACTACGCTATGTTGAGCACCTTTCCCGAGGATGTTTTTTCGCGAAATTTAAGTACTCTGGCGACCAATGAATTGATCAACCTCTCTCAACGAAACGACTCCCTGGTGATTAATCATCTCGAAGGCGAACCGGGACGAATTATTATTGCTCCCAATATCAATACTCGTAATGGTATTCTACATGAGCTTAATAAGGTTTTGTTCGTTCAATCTCCTCCTGCGGCACGTGTTGTTTGGGAACCAACGGATTTTGCTGGTTTGGCTGCGTTGTTTTCGTCCAATTTCAGGCGTAGTGGACTCACTGCCACTTTTAGGGAGTACATAGCTTTGGGTGAAGTAGAAGATTATCGTTGGGAGGCCATCCCGGCTGACAGATCCAACAGGGCCCTTTCTTATTATGTGGCCAACCGGAACGATGCCGTTCCCTATGGGATGATGAATTATGATTGTCTGGTTTTTCAGGGCGGTATGTATGGCTGGCTCGAGATGGAAACCCCTGCCATTGTACAAGGGACTTATGATCTAAGGGTGCGCTATTACAGCATTAACAGTTCGGTACGATATGGTAAGTTTCTGACCATCCTGGATGGCGCATACCTGGGCGCTGAGCTGGCTACACACGGCTCTTCTTCAACTACTTCAAGGTTGCAGACTTCCACAATTGGCAGAGTGAGTTTTGACGAAACCACCAGTCATACACTGCGGATCCTAGCTTCCGATGACAATGCTGTTTATATCGACTATTTTGAGTTTGTACCCGTTGACTGAGGGTGTTTGGGACCTTTTTTGAATATCAAAAAATGAAGAAATGATGAATAATTGGCTTGTAATAGGTGTCTTATGCGTTTGGATGCTGACCGGCTGCTCAGATGGCTGGAAAGATTACTACAATGGTCGTGACGCAAGGGGCGTTATTTCAGAAATGACGTTGGGTGATTATTTGGAACAAGAGCCGGATTTGTCAGAGTTCAGAGAGCTCCTCAACACGGCTGGTGTTCTCGAAGAGTTGGATAAGGACCAGTATTTAACTGTTTGGGCAGTCCGTAATGACCAATTCAACTTATCAGCAATAGGAAATATGGATCCCGCACATGTGGGGCGCTACCATATCAACTACCTGGCCTATGGAGAAGGCAACTTGAAAGAAGGATTACGAATACAGACTTTCAACGGGACCTATCTGACGATTGGTTCTTCGGCCCTGGAAGTGAATGATTCCCGCATCTTATCCAGTCGTCAGCTGAAAAATGGGGTTATTCACGAAATCGATGCCGTGATGGTGCCCTTGATAAATATGTTTGATTACATCTCTTTGTTGGGAGATGAGTATTCAATGTTCCGGGATTCGGTGCTGGCTTATAACTCGAGGGTTTTTGACAGACAGAACAGTACTCCAATTGGGGTTGATCCTACCGGTAATACGGTGTACGATTCTGTTTTCTACATCTCTAACCCGCTGTTTCAGGAAGTTGATTTTAGTTCTGAATTTGGTCAATACACCTTGTTTTTACCAGATAACAATGTAGTTGCATCCTGCTTTGAAAAGCTGGAGGCTCAATATGCTTTGATGGGACAAGAGTTTGAGGACAGCGATGCAGCGATGGCTATGTCTTGGATTAAGGAGGCTGTCTTCCATGAAGGACTGGTATCAGATTATGCTGAGCGCAACGATTGGGTGTCTCCATTTGGCAAAGTCTGGCGCAGCACTGTTCAAGGCGTGGATAAGGGTTCTGCAAGGGCATTAAGCAATGGCCTGGTATACGATGTGACGGAAATGAAAGTGCCCAATAACGTCATTATTGATCGCATTAAATCTCTTGCCTATTACTACAGCTTCTGTGATGAATCAGAAAAAGAAATGTATTACACTTTTAATGGTTGTACAGATATTAAAGTAACTCAGGGGGATGTTTCTCCGGTAGCGGGTTTTTATTATTGGTTGTTGGATGTAACAGGCGCCCCCGACGCTGAGGAAGAATTTTCAGTAGAGTTTACTCCTTTGAACTATGATGAGGAGAGCGGCCAGGTTTCGGTGGTTAAAGTTCCGCCTGGGGAGTACAACCTTTATATGGGCTTTAGAAGTTTAGGGCACCCTTATGTGGATGTGTTTTTTAGTTCGGGAGAGGAACCCATTGCTGTAGATGCGCAGCCGGTGGCTTCAGAAATTCCTGCATCTCAGTCGACGCCCTGGAATTACGATCGTGTAAACGAAACCGACCCCAATATCTCTCGATGGAATGGCCTTGGAGGCCTGGTGGGAGTGGTCCAGGTGGAAGGGGAAGATATGAGTTCCTTTCGGATTAAAGTCAAGTTTAATAAGGTCATGGCCATTGGTTCAGCCAAGAGAATGCAGATTTATCATTGGACCCTTAAGCCAACAGCTAATAATTATTAAAGCAGGGTCGGCTTCCTAACAAAGAAAAATACTAGAAGATGAGAATACATAGCATTGGTTTTGGGATTTGGGTTGGAACCTTGTTGTTACTATCTGCCGGAATGTATGGACAGAATAGTGTTCAGGTCACAGGCGTGGTACGCTCTCCCTTTGATGGAGGTCCGGTAGTTAATGCTGTTGTGACTGCCACCTCGCTCACAACTTCGGTAGAAACAGACAGTACGGGGTCCTTTACGCTGGAGCTGCCTGCAGCAGAAGGAAGTGTTCGCGCCTGGGCAGAGGGTTTTTATCCTGATGAGCAAAGGGTGGATGGTGCAACGACTTTACTGTTTGTGCTGATACCACAAAGTAAAATCAATTATCAGCCTGGTCAGTTGGCCAAGGCTACGAATGTCTATAGTCTTAAGCGAAGTGATCTGTCAGAAGGAGCACTCTGGGTGGGGCAGAGTATTCAGAATCGGATTCCGGGTTTGCAAGTTGTTAATCAAAGTGGCATGCCGGGTGAGGGCTATACTATTCAGGCCAGAGGAATTAAGTCCTTTGCGGGAACAAATGCACCCTTGGTGGTAGTGGACGGAATGCCTTTTTTTCCTGATTATTCTGCATCAAAAGTGATCGGGGGCTATTCTTCAGATGTGCTGAAGCTCTTTTCCTCTTCCGACGTCAAACGAATTTCTTTTCTGCAGGGTGCCGAGGCTTCTGTTTATGGATCTTTAGGTGCCGGTGGGGTGTTGTTGATTGAGACAGACGATGCTGCTGATTTGGAGACCAGGGTGGAGTATTCTGCCCGTTTTGGGCTCGCTTTGCGATCGAAAGGTCTACCTGTTTTAAACCGGGCTGATTATCGGGAATTTATTGGTAGAACTGCACTCACTCGTTACGATGATATGGCTGAGGTTTTGCAGGAGTTTCCGTTTTTGAAGGATGATCCCAATTATTATTACAATTTTCTATACAATAATGCTACCGATTGGCAAAAGGAAATTTCCCGCCCCGCCAGTATTATGGACAACAATGTGCGTATAAAGGGCGGAGATGCCATTGCCAAGTACAACCTTGCTTTTGGCTTTTTAGATGAGCGTGGTGTCGTGGACAACACCAGTCTCACGCGCTACACCATGAAACTCAACGCCAATATTAATGTCAGTCAGCATCTGGAGCTGTATGCCCATACCGCCTTAGCCTATTACAACAACAAACTGCAAGAGCAAGGACTGAACCGTGAAACAAACCCCTTGTTGGCCGCTCTTTTCAAATCTCCTTTGTTGCATCCAAATCAAAAAGATTTCAACAACAATGTTCTGCCAGCTTTGGCGCCCATACGTGATGCTTCGGGCAATATTTCAGTCAACAATGCGGTATCCAATCCGGTCGCATTGGTTGAACAATCCCAGGTGGAGAGTCAAGCCTATGATGTTTTAATGAATTTGGGACTTCGCTATAGTGTGACTTCGGACTGGACGCTCAATGGAATGTTGGGATTGTATCAGAACTACAATAGGGAGAATGTTTTCTTTCCAGGCTTGACTGAACGCACCCTGATGCCTTTGATGGAAGGGCTGGCCGACAATACCGTTCGCTTAGGAATTGGAGAGACTTCTAATTTGTTTTATCGCATCACCAGTGACTACAAATTACGTTTGGATGATGTGCACCGCCTGAGCTTATCTGGAGGTTGGCAGGGACTTCAAAGTCGGCGGGAGTACGACTCGGGTTCCGGAAGGAATACCAGTTCTGATTTTTATAGAACCTTGGGTAATGTGAGTTCTATTGGGCGCTTATTTGATGGTTACATTAATGAGTGGAACTGGATGAACGCTTATGCCGGGTTGACTTATCTGTACAAGGATTTGGCTACTGCTGGTCTGGTGGCCTCTCTTGACGGCTCCTCCTCTTCAGGGCCAAAAGCCCCACGATTTGGGTTTTTCCCTGCTGTGAATGTGGCCTGGCACCTTAAGAACACCTCTTATTTTAAGCCACTGGCCTGGATGAACGGACTGAACATAAGAGCTGAGGCGGTTGGGACAGGGAATAGTACCTTTTCATCCAGTATGGGTCAGTATTATTACAATAATCAGGTTTTTAGACAGCTGTCGGGTATTGTTAGAGCCAACATTCCCAATACTCAATTGGAATGGGAAAAGAGTCTTAGTTTTAATGTCGGCTTGGATGCGTCTCTATTCAATCATCGTCTGGATGTTTCTGTTGATTTTTATCGTTCGCGCTCTTCTGATGTAATCATTGGACGAATGGTTTCTCCTGTATTTGGTTTTGCATCGGTGATGGACAATCTTGCAGAGATTGAGAACCAGGGTTTGGAGTTTAGTGGACAATACTATCTGCTGCATCAAAGAGATTACCACTGGGTGGTAGGGGCAGTCTTTTCAACCAATAAGAACCGAATCCTATCGCTTGGTGGCGAAGCGCCCATTTTGCAGGAATTTGCAGACGGATCTGCCCTAATCTCCCGTGAAGGGGGACCGGTTTATTCTTTTTACGGACATAGGGCCCAAGGTGTATATGTGACCGATAATGATGCTTCATCTGATGGGTATAAGGATTTTGCCGGACGCTCATTTCAGGGGGGAGATATGCGCTTTCTGGATGTTAATGTAGATGATGTTATTGATGAAAAGGACCGTCAGGTAATTGGAGATCCTAACCCCGATTTCTTTGGCAGTTTCTTCAGTTCTCTGAGATATAGAGACTTTGAGTTACATGCTGATTTTATATACAGTTATGGGAACACGGCCTACAATGCGGTACGTCGCGAGGGAGAAGCAATGAAAGATTTTAAGAATCAATTGAGTTCGGTGGGCAGAGCCTGGTATTATGAGGGACAGGAAACCGATGTTCCCCGTGCAGTTTATGGGGATCCGATGGGCAACAGTAGGTTTTCAACACGCTGGTTAGAGGATGCTTCTTTTTTGAAAATGAGGGAGTTGACGCTGAGTTACGATTTTAGTAATGAGTTCTTGTCCTTTGTTAAAGGTGGGCGCATCTACGTTTCGGGAGAGAATCTGTTTGTGTGGACGGATTATTTGGGTGCTGATCCCGAGTTCTTTTACTCCTACAATTCCGCGATGCAAGGTTTTGATTTGGGAAAGGTGCCACATCCGCGCACCTATAAAATTGGATTTCGTCTTCAGTTCTAAGTGTTTTCAGAAGGCTTTGACCTAAACAAAAAATATTAAGCACATGAAAAGAAAATTTCGAATTGGTGTTGGGATCTTGTCTTGCCTACTTTTGGTTTTAGGAACAGCTTGCAGCGATTATTTTGAGGTTAATCCAGACGATGTCTTGTACGAGAAGGATTATCCCTCAAGTATTACAGAGCTTTATTCCGGTTACATGGGTATTGCTTCAAAGGTTCAGGAAGTGGCTGATCGGGCCATGATTTTGGAAGGAATCAGGGGCGATTTTCTGGAACCCACTGAGCATGCTCCGTCCGAAATCCTGGCGCTCTATAACTACCAAGAAGATATTGCGGGAGAATTGGCTAATCCCAGAGCTTATTATGCTGTGGTTTTGAATGCCAACGATTACTTGTTACATGTTGAACAATTTATGACCCGGAATCCGGCATCTGTTGATCGGGCGACCATTGAGGCCTTGGTTGGGGGCGCTCTGCGTTATAAGGTCTGGGCTTATTTGATGCTGGCTAAGCTGTATGGTAAGGCGGTGTGGGTGGATGAGCCAATGGTAGCCTATTCGTCGCTTAAAGACCTCCCTGTTTTGGATTTTGATGATTTGATTGCTCGCTGCATTGCTGTTATTGAGGATGGGGTTGAAATCAATGGCCGAAGGATGAACGGCAAGGGCAAGATCCGATGGTCGTCGGTTCTTTTTCCAGGAGTAGGCGATAGCCCTGCCAATCTACAGTGGAATAGGATTTGTCCCGATCCAGAACCTTTGTTGGCTGAATTGTATTTGTTTGCTGGTTATTATCCACAGGTCGTTGAGCAGTGTGTGGCAATCATTCAGCAAGGCGGTGAAGAGAGCAGTTTCCAACTCAATAAGAGCGAGTGGGGGGGAGAATGGATTAACTTTTTTAGAGATTTTGTGCGCAAGGAGGCCATTTTCATGTTCACTTATGATTATAATCTCAAGCAGACGAATCGTCTGGTTCCTTATTTCTCCAATCAGGGTCCTAATTTATACTATTTACGTCCCGCCGAATCTGCAATGCAACGATTTCGTGTACAACAACGCAGTGATGGAACCCTTGGGGATCCAAGCCGAGGAGAGGGAAAAACCTTTGCCCGGGCGAATGGTCAATGGGTGGTGAACAAGTTTATCTCAAACCATGCCGCAGATGACCGGGTATATCGAGCCGATGTAATCATTAATTTGTATCGTGCGGCGGATGTTTACCTGTGGCTTGTGGAGGCCTTGGGACAAATGGGGCGTTTTGAAGAAGCTTTGGTCTTTCTTAATGGCGGTATCGAAACTTATTTCAATACCACAGAAGGTGTTTTTATGGCCCCATTTGAAAATTATCCAACCACACTGTATCGTACTTCTTCAACCAGCGAAGGGGCTAATCAAGGACTCCGTGGACGTTCGCTTTTGGCCAAAGTTGGGGAGGAAATCTTGCGCGACCCTTCTGATGATTTGACCGCGGATCAACGCAAGCTTGATGAGCTGATTGTTGAAGAAACCATTTTGGAAAGTGCAGGAGAGGCCAAAGCTTTATTTACTATGCAGCGGATTGCCCGGAGATGGAATGATCCTTCTATTCTGGCCGATCGCGTAAGCGCAAAGTATCCCGAGAGTATGCGCAGTGTAATACGTTCAAAGCTGATGCAGCCTGAAAATTGGTTCATACCCTTTGATCTGGGATTGGACCAATAGCTTGATTTTTTCTCTTTGTTAATTAAAATTTGTTAGTCATGAAAAAAGCTTTTACTGTTATTGCCCTTTCTCTGGCGGTTGCCGGATCGGCTCAGACCGTAAAAAAATGGCAGGGTGCCTCTTCGGAGGTTTGGGATTATGTTACACCAAACTGGTTGCCATTGGAAGGACTTCCGCTTCCAACCGTATTTGCCGAAGGGGAACATGCCTTGTTCGACGACTCCCGATATGAAAAGGAGGGTCAGGATAAGGTGGTAATTAATGGAACCCTGAATCTTGGTGGTATTGAGGTCAATAATTCGGACCAAAAGCCCTATTCCTTTGAATCAGGAGAAGCAGCTCAGTTTGAAGGTGCCGGAACCTTACTTAAGCAAGGAGAGGGAGAGCTGATTACCAATGTGGTGAATAACCTGCAGGGAGGCACGATTGTACGTCAGGGGATGTTGACTTCTCCAAAGGTGGATGATCCCAATGTTTTTGGCTCCAAAGTTCGCCTTGAGGGCGGTGCCATTCAGTTGTCAACCAGTGCGTCTGGTTCAACAAGTTATAATATGAATGCTGACATAGAGGTTCCTGAGGGTGAATTAGGGACGGTTATAGCACACCGTTATTCTCAGTTTGTAAATAGTTTGACGGGTGGCGGAACCCTCCATTTCGTCAGTCGGGGAGAACGGGCTTTTGTTCGCCTGGACTCTGAAGATACCAATTGGAAAGATTTTACGGGTAAAATTGTTGTGTCAGGTGATACCCGGTTTAACCCGGGATATACCGGACTTGGTTTGAGAACTGGGAAGACTTGGAATGCCGGAGATTTTTTGGGAAAGGATTCGACTTTTGCAGATAATGTGATTGTATTGGAAAATGGTGGTGCCCTTTATTCTGAATCGGGTGAGCGCTGCTATGTAATAGGCGAGTTGCAGGGGGACGAAAGCTCTGTGATACATGGTTATATGCGTTCGTCCACTACTCCTGGCATCTACTGGATGGTGGGGGGCCTGAATACAGACGTTGATTTTGCAGGGAAAATACAACCGGTTGCCACGACAAATATTACAGTAGGTGGCGAAACTGTTTCTATCCCTCGACGGGACAATCGTGTTGGGATTATAAAGGTAGGTAGTGGCACTTATAAGTTTACCAATGGCGAGAATTACATAACCGGAGGGATTGATGTAGTAGAGGGGAAAGTTCTGATCAGTAATGCGGAAGGATCCCGTTCCGGAACAGGGCACTCTTCTTCTTATGAGACGGTTATTTGGGTGCGTGAAGGTGCTGCTTTAGGTGGCAGTGGACGGATTTCGGGCAGTGTTGAGGTTGAAGGTTTAATTGAACCCGGAGATGAGGGAATTGGGGTCTTGACCGTAAAGGATTTTGATGCTTCGTTGATTGAGGACGGCAAAGAGCCCAAGCCTTTTACGGTTTTTCTTCGTTCCACCTCCACCTTAGCTTTTGAACTGGGTAGTGTTGGAGCTTCCGATTTATTGGTAAGTGATTCCATCAAGGTGGAAGGCGGCATTCTTGAATTGCGATTGGCTGACTCTTATCAGTTGAGCCCTGGTGATGTTGTTCAGCTTTGGGATGCTGAGCTGGCTGAAGGCTCTGTTGCATTTAGTGAAGTGAGACTGCCTATGGTGGAAGAAGGTTGGGAGTGGGATAC
>DATGMS010000263.1:0-2366 GCA_035307285.1 Cyclobacteriaceae bacterium | reverse complement strand
TTTTTTTAAGCAAACTTTCAACAAATCCGAATAGTACCGACTGCCTTTTTCCAATCTTTCCAAAAGCTTTTCCCGCTCATTTTCCTGCAAAAGCCATAATAGCTGCTTTTGGTATTTGACGGTATTTCTACTTTCTGTTATAATGTCGGATTGAATCTGAGGCATAGCCTGCTTCATTTCTGGATCTTCAAATTCCATGCTTCCTTGGGAATCTTTCAAAAAGGTTTGGAAGCCATCTATCAGTTCCCGGAAATTAAAGGTGTGGACAAGAAGACGTTCCACATACTTTTTTTGGTGAACCTGCAGTAGATTTTCCAATGGTTCCTGACGTTGGGCGGTTTGCGTGTACTGGACGACTTGTGGATCATTATTAATGATTCCTGGTTGAATACGGGTACGCAAAATTAATCCGTCTAGGCTCCTTAGCCGGCTTAGCGCCACATATACCTGGCCAGGGGCAAAAGCCTGCCCAACATCAATAATGGCTTTGTCAAAACTCAATCCCTGGCTTTTGTGTACCGTTACAGCCCAAGCTAACCGAACCGGGAACTGCTCAAATGTCCCCACCACTTCCTCCACCAGTTCCTTGGTATCCTCATCTACGACGTACTTTTTATTCTCCCATACCTCTCTCTTCAGGATGTATTCCTTAGAGGAATCCGCCATGGCCACGCAGATCCCCTCATCATCGATGGCTTTTACACGGGCCATTTTCCCGTTAAAAAACTCTGATAGCCCGCTGCTGTCGTTACGGACAAACATGATCTGTGCCCCTTCCTTAAGTTCCAATCTCTTGGGTAAAGGATAAAGGCCTTCCGGAAAATCTTTTTCAATCACCGCTTCAAAATAGTGGGACGGACTTTTTAATGCCGCCAGCTCTTTCCTGTTGTGTTCCTCCGCCTTGTAATTGTGCGTGGTGATTATTATAGTATCCTGCAGTTCCTTAATTTCGTCGGGAGTTTTATAAAAGTTGTTCAGGAAAGCTATGTCTTTTGCAGTAGCTTGATTGTTTCTGAGCTGGTTGAGTACCTCAATGAACTGATCATCCTTTTGCCTGAAAATCCTGTCCAGCTCCAGATAGACCATCCCAGACTGTTTTAATGCATGCGCTTCAAAAAAATGCATACTTCTATAAAATCTCGACAGCACCTGCCATTCGTGGTCCCTGACAATAGGGGGAAGCTGGAACAAATCTCCAATCATCAGGACTTGTACTCCTCCAAAAGGCTCGTTAAAATTCCCTTTGACGCTGCGAAGGCGGAAGTCTATCGCGTCCAGTATATCCGCCCTCAACATACTCACCTCGTCAATAATCAGCAGATCAATCGATCGTAACACCTTCTTTCGGACCATGTTCAGCGGATGCTTTCTACCAAGCGTATACTGGGTATAAAAGCTAGCGCTACTTCCAAAATTCCCTTCCGGTTCTCTGTTTGGAAGAAAACTTCCCATGGGAAACAGAAACTGCGAATGGATGGTGACCCCTTTGGCATGTAAGGCGGCAATTCCCGTAGGAGCCACGACCACATGGGCTTTGTGCGTGAGTTCGGCAAGGCTCCTCAGAAATGTAGTCTTTCCTGTGCCTGCCTTGCCTGTCAAAAAAATCGGGCTGTTGGTACTGTTGACAAAATGCGCAGCTAGCTTTAGCCTGTCTGTGGTCTGCGTTTCCATAAGATTAAATTTAATGTAAAAACCCGATAAAGCCGTAAAAAAACAAATAATTATGTCAGATGACTGTTCGGCTGCCGGAGGTCACATCATTGAACACCTTCACGGACATTCGGCATCCTGCTTATTTCTCCTATCTTCCGTCCCCTATCTCCGCCATTGGTAATGACCAAATGCGGCATTTCATTTATGAACCTTTATCATGAACTTAGAGAATCACAAATCCTAAAGCGTAGATACAATCCAACATCCCGGCTTCCGGCTTCCTACTTTCACATCGGACCTCCTGCGTCCAGCATCCCTGTTCGCTCTCCGGTCTCTCTTCCATCTCCCGACAACAAACATCCCTCAAAACCACCACAATCACACAATCTTTTCCTATTTTTAAAACTAAAACAAGAAGCTATGAACAACCCGATATGGATCATGACCTCGGCATTTGACCAGCTCAGCTTGGACGAGGTGATTACCAAAGCAGGAGCAATAGGTGTGCAAGGCCTAGATTTGTGTGTATTCAGGAAGGATGGTACCAGAGACGACTTTGTGGCCACGCATTTGGACTATGATAATTTTACGCCGGAGACTGCTAAAGAAATCTTGGAAAAGTTTAATCGAGCCAATCTTAAGCTGTCTCTGGGGGCATTTGACAACCTCATCGGCGGGGATCCATCACAAAGAAGGAAGAACCAGGATCACCT
>DATGMS010000262.1:0-3947 GCA_035307285.1 Cyclobacteriaceae bacterium | reverse complement strand
TGAACTGGGTGGATGACGGCAACGACCGATGGATGAACTGGCTGAATATGGGTTCGCCTGAAAACGTAAAGAACAAGATCAATTATCCTGGAGAAGCCCCTACAAGAGAGTTATTTCTTAAAGTTCATGACAAAATGACCCTTCTTTGGATCGATAAATATTTTTCGAGAGATGATTATTTAAAAGACGAGCAGGGGAGGCCCGTTGTCTATTTTTATTTTCCTCATGATACCGAGTCGCGGGCTGCGTATCATAAGATCAGCATGAAGGAATTATTGAGTCGCTCCCAAGCTTTGGCTAAAAAGGCGGGGATGAAGGGGATAAAGTTTATAGCTGTTGCCTCGGGATCCATGCAAAATAATGAGAGACCGTACGCCATGCCTACTAATTTTAAGGTAAGAGAAGCCGGTAAGCCTTGGCTTGGTGGGACCTATGAAAACAAGCTGCTTTTTCAAGACTACGTTCCCCGGCTTAAGGATATGGGATTTGAAGGGCTCACGGCTTATGTATATCATAGTTTTTATGGGCAATATAATTTTAGTTACAAAGACATGCGGACAACCTACAGGGGGCATTGGGATAAGTGGAGCAAATATTTCCAAAGCGATTCAGGATTCGAATATCAGGTTCCTGTGGCAATGGGCTGGAATATGAAACCCATGGGCGGCACCTGGCCCCAGACTACGGGCTTTCCATCGGAACCACAAAAAGATGAGGTGATCAGCAACAAGTATTCTTTTAAGCAAAAATTGCAGGATGCGCAGAAAATTTCAGCGCAATACCGGTCTGCTAATGGCAACACGGTGATGGTATGCTGTTGGAATGAATACCTGGAGGGTAACCATATTGAACCCACAGAAGGCCATGGCTTCGATTATTTGGAAGCCATTAAGGAAGTATTTGTGAAGGATTAAGTCAATCCTACCATGAAAATATATGCTCTTGGAGCTAGAATTGGTGGGCTCGTATTTCTTACACACTCTTCAGAGGAAGGACAATATCCCGAGGATAATCTGCGGATAGTGCAAGATTCATTGTTTCGGTGGTTAAAGAAAACCTAATTTACCCCGCAACTTACCCAGCATTTCCCCTGCGATCGCTTTGGCTTTGGCTTCACCCTCAGCCAGCTTGGATTCCAACTCTTGGGGGTTGAGCATATAGTGGGCGAAGACTTTTCTTTCTTCGCTGTATTTTTCAAGGATTAATTGTAGAAACTCCGCCTTTGCATGGCCGTAACCAAAGTTTCCTGCGAGGTATTTGCTTCTAAGCTCCGCGGTTTGACGTTCTTCAGCTATGAGGCTGTAGAGCTTAAACACGTTACAGGTATCCGGGTTTTTGGGCTCCTCTAGCGGTGTGCTGTCAGTGATGATGGTATTGATGTTTTTCTTAAGCTGCTTTTCCGGTAAAAAAATGTCGATGTAGTTATTGTAGGATTTGCTCATCTTTTGACCGTCTGTTCCGGGAATGATCATCACGTCTTCACTTATCTTGGGCTCGGGCAGCATGAGTAACTCTTCTCCAATCCTATGGTTAAAAGTACTCGCGATGTCCCGAGTCATCTCAAGATGCTGTAGCTGGTCCTTTCCTACAGGGACCATGTCTGCATTGTACAAGAGAATATCGGCGGCCATCAGTACAGGATAGGTAAATAGACCAGCATTGACATCTGCAAGCCGATCAGACTTGTCTTTAAAACTGTGGGCGTTGGCCAGCATGGGGAATGGCGTATAGCAGCTTAAATACCAGGAAAGCTCTGTTACCTCCGGGATTCTGGATTGTCGGTAAAATACCGTTCTGGAGATATCCAAGCCGAAAGCAAGCCAGGCCGCAGCCACTGCCATAACATTTTGTTTTCGGATTTCCCCCTCTTTAATAGAAGTTAAAGAGTGGAGATCTGCAATGAATATAAAAGATTCGTTGTTTTCTTCTTTAGTCAGTTGGATAGCAGGAACTATTGCTCCCAAAATATTACCTAGATGAGGTCTTCCTGAACTTTGTATACCTGTGAGTACTCTGGCCATCAATCAAATTTTAATGCAAATTAAATAAATTAAGACATAATACGTCGTGTTTTTGCCGTTATTTGCTCATATGAAAAAGTATTGCGTTGGTGGTGTTTTGCTGGTTTTTCTTTTAATGGAGTCAGTTTTGATTAATGCACAGGGCTTAGTGGATCGCCAATTGGTTTGGGAAAACAATCTGATCAATATAGGAACTGTCATGCAGGAAAAAGGAGGAGTAACCTCCGAGTTTTTTTTCGTCAACAAGGCGGATTTCCCTATATTCATCCAGGATATCACAACGGACTGCGGCTGTACAACGGCCTCATATACTACAGATACGCTTTCGTTGGACCAAATTGGCTCAGTGAAGATCAGTTATGAACCTACGGGGAGGGCTGGTTATTTTTCCAAAATGATCATAGTAAAAACCAATATTGATTCAGAAGGCGATTCTCTGTTTTTGGAGGGGTATAATCTACCTTACCCAGAAAATGTTGATAGCCACTACTCCAGAAGGATTAGTGACCTTGGATTTAATGCTACCACCATCAATTTTGGGAATGTTTTTAATAATGAACCTAAAGTGAAGGAGGTGGATTTCTTCAATTTTAAAGACTATCCGATCATCATAAACGAGGTGAAAACCGCAGTCCCCGGTCATGTGCAAGTCAAGTTTGTTCCGAGTATCATCCCGGCCAATTCTCGGGGAATTATTGAGTTGAGCTATGATGGGGCACAAAAAGATGATTTCGGTTATTTTGAAGATTCTATAACGATAGCGCTGATGGGGAGAGAGGAACCCCCGATCCCGCTGAAAACGATTGCCAATGTCCATGAATATTTTCCACCTATTCCTTTAAGTGAAGCCGATAACCAACCGAAACTGGTGATATCCGAAAATGAGGTGGATTTGAACAGGATCAAGGCTAACATGCCGATATCCAAGATCATCGCTTTAGCTAATGAAGGCGTAAAGCCTTTGAATATAAGAAAAGTGGTTTCGAATTGTGATTGCCTTGTATTTTCTCTTCAAAAGCAAGATTTAGCCCCTGGTGAAAAAACAGAATTGGTCTTTACTTTTGATCCAAAAGGCCGTAGGGGAATCGATCATAAAACACTGACCCTGTTCAGCAACGATCCGTTGAACCCCACACGCACGGTGGTTATTAAGAGCAGGATCGAATAGTAGAGGACGAATGGCCTTGTTTACCGGAAAAGGTTGCTCTTTGTGAGGGTGGAAAGTTTCTTTGATGAAGGGGTCGAAGATGAAAAGCCCCAATTGTTATAATAACATGGTCAGTAAAAATGCGATGACCAACAAGATGGCCACCCATTGGTGCAATGGGTTTTTGCGGGGAAATTCGTAGGAGCAGATAGGACAGGTGCTATTTTTTTCATCCACTTCCATGGCGCAGGAAGGGCATTCTTTCTTACTTGTTGACATGGTTATTAGGTTAAACCGCGATAAAGGTATTCAACAAATCAGTGACTAGTTATTTTCTTCTCCTTATTTTTCATAATTTCGGTCATGATATTTATCGTTTTTGGTGTTACGGGTAGCGGGAAATCTACTGTCGGGGAGATGTTGGCAAAAAGGCTTGATCTCCCGTTCTATGATGCGGATGAATTTCATCCAGAAGAAAATGTTCAAAAAATGGCTTTGGGAGTTCCTCTTACAGATGAGGACCGGCTTCCTTGGCTTGAAAGTTTAGGCCAGCATATACTTCAATGGAGCCATCATTCGGGAGCTGTGTTGGCTTGTTCTGCTTTAAATGAGACCTACAGAAATATCTTGCAAACTGTTCCAGATATTCAATGGATATTTTTGGAGGGATCCAAGGAGCTTATCCGGGGAAGGCTGGAGGCTAGGAAAGGTCATTTTATGAATCCGTTGTTGTTGGATTCTCAGTTTGATACTTTGGAAAAACCGGGTTATGGATTAGT
>DATGMS010000261.1:0-5748 GCA_035307285.1 Cyclobacteriaceae bacterium | reverse complement strand
CCTTGATCTGCATCTCAATCGTCCAGCCATAGTCCTGATCCTGCATATCTAAGGCTAACAGTTTTTTCCACACTATAGCCCTGAATGGCCCAAGGTCAGAATAGTCTGTCTTATAGATCCACCGCACCAGCGTGGTCGCCAACCAGTTCCCGAAGACTTGGGGAAAAGTCATTGACCCCCCTTCTCTTTGTCCTTTGGCCCTGGATCCAATAACTAAATCCGCCTCGCCGTTTATTATCGGTCGGACAACGGCTCCCATTTCTTCCGGATAATCGCTATAGTCAGCATCCAAGAATACAACCATATCGGGCGGCACTTCCCGGGCATTGATATACGCCATTCCCGTAAGGCAGGCTTTTCCGTACCCTTGTTGCGGTTCATCCACGACGATGGCTCCAGCCTTTTCTGCATTAGCCCGGGTAGCATCTCGGGAGTTATTATTTACCACCACAATGTGTCTTACAAAGGCGGGAATCTCAGCCACAACCTTCCCCACGGAATTTTGTTCGTTGTAAGCAGGGATGATTACATCAATAAGCGGAAAGGCTTTGGGCATTATTTCATCTGACAATTTTAGAACTCATAGAGATCAGGGTTCCGAACTAAAGGATTTTCCTCTTACTCATCCAAAATTAAAACAAATAACTGCTTAAGGTCTTCGTTTTCTAAAAGTTTTCTTGACAGTTGCTGGGGTGAACTGATTGGAGAAGATTCATAAAGCGGCACCACCATTAGCTAAGTCCATGAGAATGAGCAGCGGTGAATCAAGGGTCACCAGTACCATGCGAGTCTAAAATCGATATTCTCCGCGACATGACCATGGGCCTTAAGTCCTATTCCCGCCGCGAATTGATCCCATAGCCTGTACCGTAAAATATAACGCTGATAAAATGTATGATCTACCTGGCCCTTTGGCTTATAGAGGTAGTAGGCCATCCATTGGCTGAAATCTATCCTCCCCAACGTAAAGTGATGGGATAGAAACGGCGCCAAAGTCATCGCGCTTCTAAAAGACCTTGACGGGTGGAGAGAGAAGTCCTTTGTCCAGTCCACTCCTGCTCCCAAGGCATTGATTGCACCTAATGAACGATATACTTCAGTCGCCAGCATGAGCACCGGTTTACGCCCTATACCTCCATCATTTTTTGTAGTGAATGCCGCTTCCGTAAGGAATTGCCAGGGACTGTCAACAGGAATCTTCTCGTATCGCGGCAATTCATCCCGAGACAAATAACGGAAAATCCCAAGTTCCAGCATGGGGAAATTCATCCCCTTATTTGGCTGTTTTTGTCCGCCATTGGATATATGGTTATAGTTCAAGGAAAAGCTTCCCGACCAGTCATCAGAAAACTGATATTCAACAGCAGGAGCCACAAACAGCAAAAAACTTAAGGGACTGCTAAAGAAGATATTTGAAGGATTGTTAACAGGATCATGTACTTTGCCCAGGTAGCTAAAGCCAATACCCGTTCTTAAGGAGACAACCCAAGACTCGCTCTTCCATATGAGCGGCTCAAAAGTCCCGGCAATACCTGATGCTGCACCCAGTACCGAGGGATAATTAAAGTTGTAATAATACGCTTCCAGCCCCAGGTAGTGAAAACAATTGCATGCCTCCCAGTTCTTCCGGCTGGTCTTCATCCACTGCATACTTCCACTTATCCCATAAGGCTTGGATTGGGATATGGCCTGCAGATCTGAGGAATGGGCGATAATGCTCCCCACGCTGGCTCTTGCGCCCAGCCTGACATGAGACTGGGCTGTTGCATCCATCCCTGTCAGATACACCAGGAGTATCAATAAAAACGCTTTCAATTGCATCTTTATACAGACGCATTTTCGCCAAAAAGTTTGCGATGATTAAGCGCAATTTTTTTTAACTAAAAAATCACTCTTTCAACAAGGCTGACAAAACTTCGATCAGCTCTTCTATAGAACCCAATCCGTTCAATTCAGGAGCGGTGAGGAGCACCTTGGTACTGTTTGCGTCTTTTAGAAGAATTAGCGGAAGTTCCTCGTGTTCGGTCCCTCCTATAATTTGATCCTTATAAAGGAACGTAGTTTTGTGAGGCAACTTTTGAAGAAACTCTGCCCATTGGCTATGCATTCCAATATTGCCATGGGTCAGACGGCATAAACTACAGGAATAAGTCTGTGGAGATAATATTTTGTGTGCAAAATCCGCCACTTTACTAAAGACATCTGACTGGGCATTGTACACAAATACCAATTCCTTGCGGTCTATTTCTTCCTCTCTCATGATCTCGCATAAGATTGATAAGAGGTAACGAAGACCAACCCGTAGCCTACCGCCAGCATCACATGAAAGGGCAGCATAAAATAAACCTGTGACTGCAAACTCATCCAAGCTATTGACAAGAATACCAAAGCTAACAGGCCTTCCATGTAGGCCAAAAGGGGCATCTTTACGGAAAGATAACTGTTTGTTTTCCAATGCTTCCCTTTCTCTTCCAGATTGAACTTGGGCGTCCGGATAAAAGCGGATTTCCTTCCCAACAGTCCCTCTAGTACCGCGACCGAATTGTGCAAGGACAATCCCATAGAGACCGCCAAAAAGAGAGGCAGCTGCCAAATAATCCTGCGGGATTTTTCCCAGAAACCCGCGTTGGTATAAAAGAACGCTACGATATACACGCAAGCGATAATGAAAAAGCCAATAAAAAACACAGCACCGTACCTAAAATGCGAGGCATCAATCCGGTCGCTTTGTAAGGCCCACCAAACAGGGATGCTGCTGATGGTGCCCAACATTATAGCGATAAACACCGAACTATTAAGCAGATGGGCAAAGGCATGGAGTTTAATCCTGGCGGAAAAAGGCTGAGACCAGACTTCCCGAAGATGCTTCCTGGCACACTCTGCCCCTCCTTTGGTCCAGCGGTATTGCTGGCTCTTGATGGCACTCATCACTGGCGGAAGCTCTGCCGGAGATTCAATCTCAGGTCTATAGACAAATTTCCACCCTTTCTGTTGGGCGCGATAACTGAGATCCAGATCTTCCGTAAGCGTGTCATCCTGCCAGTTGCCTGCATCCAAAATACATTCCTTTCGCCAGATTCCGCCGGTACCGTTAAAATTTATAAAAGCACCTTGCCTGTTCCGTCCAACCTGCTCCACAAAAAAATGGGCATCCAAGGCGAAAGCCTGAAGCTTGGTCAATAATGAAAAGTCCCTATTGAGGTGTGCCCAACGGGTTTGCACCATGCCGACTCGGCCTTGGGTAAAATACGGTAAGGTCTTCATCAAAAAGTCTGGGTCAGGCACAAAATCTGCGTCAAATACGGCGACAAATTCGCCTTTGGCCATCTTCAAACCTTCCTTTAAAGCTCCTGCTTTGAATCCCTGTCTTGCTTCCCGGTGGACATATTGAATATTTAATTGGGGATATTCTTTTATTTTATTTTGGATCAATTGCCTGGTGATGTCGGTACTGTCATCCAGTACCTGTATTTCCAGTTTGTTCGCGGGATAGTTGAGTGTCGCCACTGCATCAATCAACCGCTCCACGACATATCGTTCGTTAAATATAGGAAGCTGTACAGTGACCATCGGAAGATCATAAGCCATTGCCCTCGGGGCAGGCGGACTTCTTTGATAGCGTAAAAAATGAAACAGCAAATTTGCCTGCGCCAGGCTGTAAATCAGGATAGCCAACATAGACAATCCATAGAGCATGACAAAAATATAGATGATGATCATTAAGCCTGAATCTTCACGGAATCATTCCCTATAATAATGGGATTTTCATTGATCCTGCCCGTCTCGTTTCTGTTTTCCAATTTAAGCACGCCTCTGGGACATACGGACGAACACACACCGCAACCCACACACGACGCCCTAATGATATCCTGTCCCCTTTGTGCATACCATTTTACATCGATTCCCATCTCGCAATAGGTGGAGCAATTGCCACAGGAAATGCATTGCCCCCCGTTGGTGGTGATTCTAAATCGGGATTTGAAGCGCTGGACGATACCTAGATAAGCCGCCAATGGGCAGCCAAACCTACACCAAACCCTATTTCCCATGAACGGATAGAAACCTACACCGACTACCCCAGCAAAAGCTGCTCCAATGATAAAGCCATACCATTCATGCAATACCCCTGTGCCCCCGCCCAACAGATCAAAGCCGCTAAAATAATTGACGATGGTCACCAACGTGATCAGTGTGATGATCACCAACACCGCATGAACCATATACCGCTCGATGTTCCAAGCCTTGAGCCTTTTGTCGGAAAGGTGGCGATAAGGATCACCGGCAGTTTCCGCCAATCCCCCGCAGCCACAGACCCAGGAGCAATACCATCTTTTTCCATAGAAGTAGGTTAAAAGCGGAACACCCACCACAATTAGGAGGATTCCCCAGATCAACATAAACATGCCCAGAGCCCCACTTCCCAACATCTGATCTAACCTATAATCAAAAAAGAAGGTATAATCCAAAGGCCAGATATTTTTAAAATCGTACCAAGGCATGTTCATCAAGACCAAAATTTCGGGCAGAAGAAAAGCAAAGGACAATTGAAAAAACATGACCGAGGCAGTTCTTAGCGTCTGGTATTTGTTTCCTTTATACTTACGAAACATCCGTATTCCCATCACCAAAATGGCCAGTGTATAAATGGTGCCGTAAATAAACCACTGACTGGCCGGATTTCCTGAAAGGAATATACTCAAGGGATCGGCGATTAAAGCCCAATTGGTGATGTATTCGGGGAACCAATAGATCAACACATAAATTACAATCAGATAAATGCCGGTAACGATGCCCAGCCATCCTCGCGACTTCATGGAAGAGAAAAATATCCCGTTGTTCTTGACACCGGCTGGTTCTCCATGATAAGCTGGTGATACATACAGTAGCGCACCAAGTGCAGCCATCCCGACGGAAAGAAAAAACAACCAGAGGTTATGATCCAGTATCCAACCTGATGTAGCCGCTTTGGTGGCCACGAAGGCATAATCGTCCCAAATCACTTCTTCCCAATTCTCATTCGATTTGAACTTGTCGTTATACCCATCGAAATACCGGTTGAAGTCCTTGACAAAAGCAATATTGGAGGAATAGGTTTTTCCCAGCATGGGAGAGAGCTCTCCACTAAGCTTCCCGTAATGTTCCTCCTTAAGGACTTCTTGTAAATCATCGTCCGTCAGCTTGAACTCCCCAAAAAAAGGAATCGCACTGAACAGCAACAATCCCAACAAGAAAAGGGCTAAACCTGTATTTTGGATGTATTTCATTTCGCTATCTTTTTAGATAAGTTAAAAGTTTAGAAGTGGAAAAGTTTAGAAGTTTGAAAGGGTTACAACTAATCAACTTTTACACTCTTCAACTTCTCAACCCCTCAACTCTTTTATATTCCCTCAAGATACTTCTATAAAACTTCTCATAAAATTCGGGATTAAAATCCGCTTCATGAAGCCTACCCATGACCTCATCAATCGTCCACTTTTCACGAATGGCTTTATCCATAAACTCATGTCGTAATCGGCTTCCGAGGGAATTGGCACCGATAAAGACCTTTGATTCCGTCTGATAGACCGCCCTAAAACAAACCTTCCCATTGGCATGTTCCCAATAAAATGTGGAAATGCCATCCACTTCCCTATTGGGCACAGTGCCATAAGTCTGATATTCTATATCAAAAAATTTAGCGGAGTTAAACCACACTCCCGGGCGGTACGGTACCCGCTTAACTGTCAGGCTATGCGCCAAGGTTTCGCC
>DATGMS010000260.1:0-5596 GCA_035307285.1 Cyclobacteriaceae bacterium | reverse complement strand
TAGGTTTTCTGGTTAAAGAACATGTTGATGCCTTCGCTGGTCGTGCCCCAGTAGCCACCCCATAAAGCGCCAAGTTGGTTAAGCTGTCCGCTTTCTTGGTTTACCGTTGCCACCAAGGCAGAAGGCAGCTTGGCACTCAGTTGCAGGTTTTCTGAAATGGGTGCATTGGGATTGTCATTTACATCCAAAAAATCAGCGCAAGAGCTTAGCAAGGCACCGGCAAACAAGGCAATTATCGATATGTTTTTGATAGTCATTTTAAAGGAGAAATTAGATTTTTGATAACCCATGATCTTATGTTAAAAAGTTAGATTGACGTTAAATCCATAAGTTCTGTATGGAGGAACCTGTCGGAAACTCACATACCCATCGGTTGAATTGTAAAGGTATTCTGGATCACCGTGATCATTATCAACATGGCGGATGATAAACAGGTTGGTACCGACTAAACCTAGAGTGGCATCCTTGATGTATTTTTGGCCTCCAAGAAGCGATGCCGGAAGGCTATAGGAAATGCTTAGCTCCCTTAGCTTTAAGAAGTCAGACTTTGTAGCAGTATTTCTTTGGATTTTTCCCTCATAATCCCAAAATGCCTTATCACCCGGGGAGAGCACAGTAGTATTGGGGACAAAGGTACCGTCTGCCTGCTCAATTACAGAATTCGGATAGATAAATGGTTGTCTTCCGTAGGCTGCTGTATTGGGATGGGTGCCTGCTGTGTATTGTCTAGGGATAATCTCAGAATATAGCCATCCTCCAAACCTACTGTCAAACTGTGCTCCTATACTCAGGCCTTTGTATTCGAAAAAGGAACTAAGACCCATCTGATAAGGGGGAACCATACTTCCAAGATGGGTTTCGGAATCCGCCAGTACAGGATAGCCGGTTTCACCGTTGATGACTATTCTACCCTGGCCGTCTCTTTTATAATCGCTGACCATCAAACTGGGATAAGCTTGGCCCACATTGGCATAGGATTGCCTGAAGATATTGTAGGAGTCGCCTTCGTATAATTCCCGCACCTCATTTTTGATATGTGAAAAGGTGAATCCAAGATTCCATTTCATATCGCTTTGGCTGACGATATCACTGTTCACATTCAGCTCGATGATATTATTGGTCAATCTTCCAGCATTCACGATGGCCGTGCTGTATCCAGTAGCCCTGGAGGTGGTAGCGTTGAATATCTGTCCTTCTGAGTCGGAATAAATGTAACTTCCTTCGAAATGTAACCGGTGGTCGAAAAAGCTCAGCTGGGTTCCAATCTCGTAGGAGGTAACGAATTCCGGTTTTATGTCGGGATTGGGATAGGCGCTACTGGGCGTGAAGCCGACCAGGTTACCAAAGGGAAAGCCGTTGATCTGGCTGTAAGGATTATTAAGTTTATAAGGATCCAAGGTGACATTACCTGTTCTGTTCCAGGAGGCAAAGATTTTCCCAAAGGTTAATTTTCTGCTGTCTTTCAAAGAAGGAATTGCTTCATTGAAGATAAAGGAAGTACTAACGCCGGGGTAAAAGTAAGACCGATTATTTTCGCTCAAGACTGACACCCAGTCATTACGGCCTGTCAAGGTAAGAAAGAGGTAATTGTTATAGCCTGTTGTAAATTCACCATAAGCTGCAATAGAACGGTATTCGGTGATGGAGGACCCTGATCCTGAGGAGAGTTCTCCCACCCTGCTGTCAGGGTTGAAGATGCCCGGAAGCAA
This sequence comes from Cyclobacteriaceae bacterium, assembly GCA_035307285.1. Taxonomy (GTDB): domain Bacteria; phylum Bacteroidota; class Bacteroidia; order Cytophagales; family Cyclobacteriaceae; genus DATGMS01. The sequence goes on along the minus strand of DATGMS010000260.1, from coordinate 3,887 downwards.
CAGGTTGTCGGCGCCTACTGAAATTGTTCTGGTGTAATCGGATCGGAAATTCTGCCCAAGAAGCAGCCGGTTGGTGAACCTGCCAATTTGCTTGTTGAAGTTCAGGATAAGGTCCCCGTTGAATCTTTGGAAATTATTACTTCCGTCCGTCACGCTGCCATTGACGTTTCTCCTTCCCGAAGCGGCAAATTTCCCGGTGGTATTATGTGATTCCTCTGTAAGGTTGTATATGCCCAAGCGGTACATCGCACTGAACCAGGGCGTAAATTCATAGTCCAGCTCAACTTTACCATTGATGGTATTTTGTCCTGTATTCTGCCTGTAGTTGTCCAGCAAGAAAAACGGGTTCTTCACTTGATCAGTAAAATAGTACAAAGGGTTAGCATTTGACGTTGGGTTTTCCCAGTCTTTCATTTGGGAAAAATCAATGTTTGCCGGAGAGGTGTAAGCGGACAGCCATGGTCCGTCAGGAGCCATTTCCTTGTTGAACTTGATGTAATTAATGTTGTAGGATGTAGATAATTTACCGAATTTTCGGGAGCCGTTGAATCGTGCTCCGGTTCTCCTACTTTTATCACCGGGAAGAATTCCTTTGATGGAGACATCCTGTAGGGAGAAAAAATAGGTGGATTTTTCATCCCCACCGGAAAATGAAAGATCATTTTGAAAGTTAACTCCGGTCTGAAACAAATCCAACCGATTGTCTCTGTCAGGTGCGGCATAGCGGATTTGTGGTTGTGTCCCATCAGGCAATAGAGGGCCGAAATCTTGCATTGTTCCGTCAAACCTGGGACCCCAGGATTCAGATTGGAGCCTATCATACACACCGTTTTGCCCTTGGCCAAATTCTGTCTGTGCTTTGGGCAGTAAAAACACTTTGGAGAAGGTGGTGGTGTTACTAAACGTAACGCGTTCATTTCCGGCAGTACCTTTTTTAGTAGTAATCATCAAAGCACCATTTACTCCTTCGGAACCGTAAAGGGCTGCGGCATTGGCGTCTTTCAAGACGGTTATGCTTTCTATGTCGTTAGGATTAATACGGCTAATGTCTGGTACGGGAATTCCATCTACCACATAGATCGGCGCATTGGCCTGTCTATTCAGGGAGCGTGTGCCGCGCATGACTACTTGTACCTGTGGGTCCACTTTGCTGTCATACATATTAATACGGAGTCCGGCTACCTTACTTGTCAATCCGGTGATCGGATTGATTGTTTTTCCTTGGTTAAGGTTTTCGTTGTTCACCACTTGTGCACCTCCGCCGAGTTCCCTGGCAGCTCGCCGGATCCCTAATGCTCCGGTCACTACTACTTCGTTAAGTAGCCGAACATCTTCGTCCATTGTTATATGAAGAATGCGCTCATCGGCAGGCGCTATAATGGTTTTGGTGACAAATCCCACAAATTTAACTTCCAACTCGTCTCCCGGGAGAGCATACATTCTAAAACTTCCGTTCCTATCCGTAACAGAAGTTTCAGGGCTGTTTTTGATCTGAATGGTGGCACCCGGTAGAGGTAGCCCGGTTGAGTTTTCCGTGATGATTCCGTTGACGTGCACTTTCTGTGCATATAGGTTGGAGCTAAGGCAAACAATCAAAAATAAGACTAAAATTCGCTGCATGATAAGAAGTAGTATCGTTATTTAGATTAAATCTAATTTGATGCAAAGATAGAAGCAACTTTTGACTATCAATTAGGGATTGACGAAAAAAAAATGGATTATAGAAAAAATCTATCGTAAAATTATCGATTGAAAAATAAACGTGGCCACTTGCTACGCAAACCATTAGCGGAATCACCGTAGTTGAGAAAGAAAATTCATTAACTAAAAGAAGGGTTTCGGCCGTTATCCAAAAATGATCGTATTAAGTTCGGCTAGGAAGATAAAGAGTCAACGAAAATTGCCGACTATAATAGCAGGAATGAACTATAGTGCGCGAGGAAAGAAAAACACCGGCTAGGTGTATCAATGCTATTGTCAATCATTAGCTCGGTTTGGCAGGAATAGGATATTACCGCTGTCTTTACTTTCCATCCCTTAACGGATTTGCAGATCCGACCCAGGAAGCCAAGGTTTAAAAAAAGCAGATAGAATTTTTCTATCTGCTTTTTGATGTTGATCTATAAGAAACTCTCCACCAGATTCTGCCACTCTTCCTCTAAACTAATGTCAGGCCTTTGCTTTCCGGCTCTCCTGTACCAATAATCGGCATTGGATATGTCGCCTTCCTTCCTATGAAGATAGGCGTGGAGGTGAGCGGCATCTTGTCCGGGAAGTGAATCAATGAGGGAATGTGCCTTATTCCAGTCGTCCTTTCCGTCATGCCATAGCGAAAGAAGGTAGACGGTTAAATCTTTAGGTGGGAGATCCTTTGTAAGGGAATTTTTAAATTCAATTAATGTCATCTTAATATTCAGGGGAGAAATGGCCAATTGATTGGTTATCCTAATTATAGCTTTTCAATTTGTTCTTCCGAAGGCCGGTGATCTGGGTCGATGGCCGTTGCCTTCTTCCAATTATCGAAGAACCCTAGTTTTCAGATGTTAATCCTGCTCTGTCATGATGTTGCAGTTCCCGTAATTCGAAGACCCTAATCTAGAATCCAATATCAGCTTGCCGATGATCAAACCTTCATCACTTCAGCCTCTTTTTTGGTATATTGCTCGTCGATTTTCGAAGAATAGGTGTCGGTCAATTTTTGTACAGCATCCTCCGCTCTCTTGACATCATCTTCTGAAGCACCTTCTTTTTGAAGTTTTCTTAGTGCTTCGTTGGTGTCTTTCCTTACGGTTCTGAGACTGATCTTACCGTTTTCGCACTCGTTTTTCACTTGTTTTACCAAATGTCTTCTTCTTTCTTCTGTAAGTGGAGGGATGGTTAGGATGATGACTTCACCGTTGTTCTGCGGGGCCAAACCCAGATCGGAATTTACTATGGATCGTTCGATTTCGCTGATCAGGTTCCTTTCCCAAGGTTTGATGGACAAAGTCCTAGCGTCCGGTGTGGTGATGGAGGAAACCTGCTGGAGAGGGGTGGGGCTTCCATAATAGTTCACCATTATACCGTCAAGCAAATTGGGCATTGCCTTCCCTGCCCGGATTTTTATCAGTTCAGAAGCCGTGTGGTCCACAGCTTTTTGCATCATCTCCTTTGCCTCGTCGATATAAAGTTGTATCTCTTCCATAATTGTATTTTATGTGATTAATGTCCCCACTTCTTTGCCATTGATCAAATCTTCCAAATTGCCCGCTTTGTTCATGTCGAAGACAATAATGGGCAAATTGTTCTCCTGGCATAAAGTGAATGCAGTCATGTCCATTACATTCAGGTTTTTCTGGTAAACCTCCTGAAAAGAAATTTTTGAATATCTCACGGCTGTGGGGTCTTTCTCCGGATCGGCAGTGTAAACTCCATCCACCCGTGTGCCTTTTAGTACTACTTCTGCTTCTATTTCTATCGCCCTTAGACTGGCGGTGGAATCGGTAGTAAAATAGGGGTTGCCTATACCGGCCCCAAAAATAACAATCCTGCCTTTTTCTAAATGTCTAATGGCCCGCCGTCTGATAAACGGTTCGCAGACACTTTCAATCTTGATACCTGACATTAAGCGCGTATACATCCCATTCTGCTCAAGAGAACTTTGCAGAGCCATGGCATTGATGACTGTCGCCAGCATACCCATATAATCCCCTTGGACCCGATCGATTCCTACTTTTTCACCTTGTACTCCCCTGAAAATATTACCTCCTCCAATCACAATGGCAACTTCTACCCCCATATCTTTTACTTTCTTGATTTCAGAGGCATATTGTTTTAACTTCTGCGAATCAATTCCATAATTGTTTTCCCCCATCAAAGCTTCACCACTGAGTTTAAGGAGGATTCTT
>DATGMS010000259.1:0-7149 GCA_035307285.1 Cyclobacteriaceae bacterium | reverse complement strand
CCGGCCCTATCCATCTTGTTGATAAAGCAGATCCTAGGCACGTGGTATTTATCAGCTTGCCTCCATACTGTTTCAGACTGCGGCTCAACACCGGATACGGCGCAGAAAAGGGCTACAGCACCATCTAACACCCTAAGAGAACGTTCTACTTCAACAGTAAAGTCAACGTGACCTGGGGTATCGATCAAATTGATCTGATATTCTTTGGTTTCACTGGTAGGCTGCCCCTGTATAGTAGGGTATTTCCATCGGGTGGTAGTAGCAGCTGAGGTAATGGTAATCCCTCTTTCCTGCTCTTGCTCCATCCAGTCCATCGTGGCACCACCTTCATGGGTCTCCCCAATCTTGTGGGTACGACCCGTATAAAATAAGATACGCTCAGAAGTAGTTGTCTTACCGGCATCGATGTGAGCCATGATACCGATATTCCTTAAATATTTTAAGTCTTTCTTAGCCATTAGTTATTAAAATCTGAAGTGTGAGAACGCTTTGTTCGCTTCTGCCATTCTATGAGTATCATCTTTCTTCTTCACTGCGGCACCTTCGCCTTTGGAAGCAGCCATGATCTCACCTGCAAGTCTATCCATCATAGTTTTCTCTCCTCTTCTCCTTGAATAAGTGATCATCCACTTGATACCAAGGGAAACTTTTCTCTCCGGCCGAACTTCCATGGGGACCTGGAATGTTGCACCACCAACTCTACGACTCTTCACCTCAACGGCAGGAGTAATGTTGTTAAGCGCTTTTTTCCAAACCTCAAGACCGTTCTCGCCTAATTTTTCCTCTACTTTGGCTACTGCATCATAGAAGATCTTATAAGCAATACTCTTCTTCCCGTCCATCATCAAACAGTTGACGAATTTGGTGACCAAAGTATCATTAAACTTCGGATCAGGAAGAATATACCTCTTTTTTGGTTTCGATTTTCTCATTATTGTATAGTATAAACTGTTGGATTATTTTTTGGCGGCCTTTGGTCGCTTGGCACCGTACTTGGATCTGCCTTGCTTACGGTCTTTTACGCCCGCTGTATCCAATGCACCCCGGATGATGTGGTAACGAACACCTGGAAGATCTTTCACCCTGCCACCTCTGATCAATACGATAGAGTGTTCCTGCAGATTGTGTCCTTCCCCTGGGATGTAAGCATTCACTTCCTTTCCATTCGTCAACCTTACCCTTGCCACCTTCCTCATCGCAGAGTTAGGCTTCTTGGGCGTAGTAGTGTATACCCTTGTACACACTCCCCTTCTCTGAGGGCAAGCGTCCAGTGCTCTTGACTTGGACGTGGTCTCAAGGGTATTTCTACCTTTTCTTACTAACTGTTGTATAGTAGGCATTAACTGATAAATTTAGTTTCCCTTATCTCTTTTAAATTTTATTTTTGGATTGCAAAGGTAATCAATAACATAAAACAAACAAAGTTAAAGAATTATATTTTTAAATACCGATGTAGTTCATGCCTCTCCCAATGTTCCCCCGAAATTTAAAGGAAAATGAGGCGCATTCTCACCGTTCTCTATCTTTCCAAATGCCTGTTCATATTTATCAATATTGTCCTTGAGTGCAGCTACCAATCTCTTGGCGTGATCCGGAGTCATGATGATCCGCGACTTGACCTTCGCCTTCGGAACTCCCGGCATCAATCGGATAAAATCAATCACAAATTCAGAATTGGAATGGGCAATCATGGCCAGGTTGGAATATACTCCCTCGGCTATTTCCTCCGAAAGCTCCACATTGATCTGCTGGTTAGCAGCAGCATCCTTATCTTTATTGTCATCCATGGCTATAAGTAATTAAAAAAGGCCTGTAAGATACAGGCCTTTTATGTTATTTTATTTAACTACCTCACGTGACCTTTTGGTCATCTTTTCCTTTTCCGCAGAAAGCTTGTCATACTCTTCCTGAGAACCGATGATCATTTTGGCAAAATGACGCTGACCGGTACCGGCAGGGATCAAATGCCCAACAATCACATTCTCTTTAAGACCTAACAACTCATCGCGCTTACCTCTAATGGCCGCTTCACTGAGTACCTTAGTAGTCTCTTGGAAGGAGGCTGCAGAGATAAAGCTTTCTGTACCCAAAGAAGATGCGGTAATACCTTGGAGCGTAGGTCTTGACACAGCAGTTTCAGCATCTCTTACCTGAACAATTTTCAGGTCTTTCCGCTTCAGACTAGAGTTTTCGTCCCTCAATCTTCTGGCGGTAATGATCATCCCGGCTTTCAATGTAGATGAATCTCCCGCATCCATGACAACTTTCTTGTCCAGGATACTGTCGTTCTCTTCTCTGAATAACCACTTATCCACGATCTGGTTTTGAAGGAATCCAGTATCGCCGGCATCAAGGATTTCAACTTTCTGCATCATCTGGCTTACAATGACTTCAATGTGCTTGTCGTTGATTTTAACCCCTTGTAGCCTATATACTTCTTGGATTTCATTGACCAAGTAATCCTGAACAGCTGTGGGGCCTTTGATAGCCAAAATATCATTCGGAGTGATGGCTCCATCGGAAAGGGGTTCACCTGCACGAATAAAGTCATTCTCCTGAACCAAGATGTGTTTGGATAGAGACACCATGTATCTCTTTCTCACGCCATCTTTGGACTCAATAAAGATTTCTCTGTTACCTCTCTTGATTCCACCGTAGCTCACAACACCGTCAATTTCAGATACAACAGCTGGATTAGATGGGTTCCTTGCTTCAAAGAGTTCTGTTACCCTTGGAAGACCACCGGTAATGTCTCTGGTCTTACCCACAGAACGTGGGATTTTCACCAAAATCTGCCCGGCCCTAACCTTCTCACCCGGCTCTACCGAAAGGTGCGCTCCAACAGGTATGTTATACGCCTTGGATTCATCACCATGATGCACCAACACAGCAGGGTTCTTGGTCTTATCTTTAGTATCGATAATCACCTTCTCCCTATAGCCTGTTTGATCATCGGCCACCTCTTTATAAGTAACACCCTCGATGATGGCGTCAAATTCAATTTTACCATCGAATTCAGACAAGATGACAGCGTTGTATGGATCCCAAGTACAGAGGGAATCCCCCTTCGCAATCTTCTGTCCATCTCTTACATTAAGAATAGCACCGTAAGGCACGTGGTTGGACACTAAAGTCTTGCCTGTCTTGGCGTCGTTGATTTTGATTTCACCCGATCTTCCCATCACAATGGCCGCAGGCTCTCCGTCTTTGTTGACGGCGTCGATCCATCTTAATTCCTCCTCAAACTCAACTACCCCGTCAAACTTGGCGTTGATGCTCGCCTCTACAGAGATGTTGGATGCTGTTCCCCCTACGTGGAAAGTTCTCAAGGTAAGTTGTGTACCTGGCTCTCCGATAGACTGGGCAGCGATAACACCTACAGATTCTCCATTCTGAACAAGCGACCCAGAAGCAAGGTTTCTACCATAACACTTGGTACATACCCCACGTCTCGTCTCACAGGTAAGAACGGAACGGATTTCAACTTCCTCAACCGCAGATTCATCAATTCTTTTTGCCAATTCGTCCGTGATTTCATCTCCAGAAGACATGATCAGTTCGTCGGTAATCGGATCGAGCACATCATGTACAGATATTCGTCCCACAATTCTTTCAGAAAGTGGCTCTACTATCTCGTCATTGTCTTTCAAAGCTTGGACGACAAGTCCTCTCAAGGTGCCGCAATCTTCCTCCGCTACGATCATATCCTGGGCAACATCCACCAACCTTCTGGTAAGGTAGCCCGCATCAGCAGTTTTCAACGCCGTATCCGCAAGACCTTTACGGGCGCCGTGCGTGGAGATAAAGTACTCCAATACATCCAGACCTTCCTTAAAGTTGGAGAGAATCGGGTTTTCAATAATCTCACCTACGGATCCCTGAAGGTTTTTCTGTGGCTTAGCCATCAAGCCCCGCATCCCGCCTAACTGACGAATCTGCTCTCTTGATCCCCTAGCGCCGGAGTGCATCATCATATAGATCGCGTTGAAGCCCTGCTTGTCTTCCTCCATTTGCTTCATCAGGATATTGGTAAGGTTGGAATTGGTCCTTGTCCATATATCAATCACCTGATTATATCTCTCATTGTCCGTAATCAGACCCATCAGATAGTTGTTCCATACTTGGTCCACATCCTCTTTAGCCTTATCCGTCAATGCATCTTTTTCAACAGGAATAATAACGTCGTTCAATCCCATGGACAGACCGCCGGTATAAGCCATTTGGAATCCAAGGTGCTTGATATCATCCAAGAAATGAGCGGTTCTCGCTATCCCGCAGATTTTCACCACTTCCGCGATGATTTGTTGCAGTTTTTTCTTGGTAAGCAATTCATTCACAAAACCTACCTCCTCTGGTACAAATTGGTTGAAAATCAACCTTCCTGCAACAGTCTCAATAATCTTGGTTTCGAATTGTCCATTGTCGCCACGAACATTCACTCTACACTTGATCCAAGCATGTTGAGAGATCATCCCTTCATTCAAAGCAATGATCACGTCTTCCTCTCCGTAGAATGTCATCCCCTCACCAGTCACTGGCTCCTCGGGAGTGGATCTTTTCCCTTTGGTAACATAATAAAGTCCCAAAACCATATCTTGTGATGGCACCGTGATTGGAGCACCATTGGCAGGGTTTAGGATATTATGGGAAGACAACATCAGAGTAGACGCCTCCAAAATAGCCTCATGTCCCAACGGAACGTGAACCGCCATCTGGTCACCATCAAAGTCAGCGTTAAATGCAGTACATACAAGCGGATGAAGTTGGATGGCTTTACCTTCAATCAATTTGGGTTGGAATGCCTGAATACCTAAACGGTGAAGCGTTGGAGCTCTGTTCAATAGCACAGGATGGCCTTTCAACACGTTTTCAAGTATATCCCAAACAACCGGGTCTTTTCTATCTACAATTTTCTTGGCAGACTTAACCGTTTTTACAATCCCTCTCTCGATCAGTTTCCTGATCACAAAAGGTTTAAACAATTCGGCCGCCATATTCTTAGGAAGACCGCATTCGTGTAGTTTTAGTTCTGGTCCTACAACGATTACAGAACGACCGGAATAATCCACACGCTTACCAAGCAAGTTCTGACGGAAACGTCCCTGCTTGCCTTTCAACATGTCGGATAGGGATTTCAATGCCCTGTTACCGTCAGACCTTACTGCGTTCACCTTCCTCGAGTTGTCGAATAAGGAATCAACAGCTTCCTGAAGCATCCTTTTCTCATTTCTGAGAATAACTTCTGGCGCCTTAATATCAATAAGCCTCTTCAGTCGGTTGTTTCTGATGATTACTCTTCTATAAAGGTCGTTCAAATCAGACGTAGCGAACCTACCTCCGTCAAGAGGAACCAACGGCCTCAATTCTGGTGGAATAACAGGAACCATTCGGACAATCATCCACTCCGGTCTGTTTTCGATCCTTGTTCTTGCATCCCTGAATGCCTCAACCACCTTCAGCCTTTTAAGGGCTTCGGCTTTCCTTTGCTGGGAGGTGTCTGTTGCCGCCTGGTGGCGAAGGCTATAAGATAGATCATCGAGATCTAATCTAGCCAAAAGCATTTCCAATGCCTCAGCACCCATCTTGGCTATAAACTTGTTGGGATCATCATCATCCAGCATTTGGTTGTCTTTTGGAAGCTTATCCAATATATCCAAATACTCATCTTCAGTCAGGAAATCCAGGTATTGCAGTCCATCCTCTGCTTTGATCCCTGCATTTACTACGGCATAGCGCTCATAATAGACGATTTGATCTAGCTTTTTGGTAGGCAATCCCAGCAGGTAACCAATTTTATTAGGAAGAGATTTGAAGTACCAAATATGCGCAACAGGAACAACCAACTCAATATGGCCCATTCTTTCCCGACGTACCTTTTTCTCGGTAACCTCTACCCCACACCTGTCACAAATGATACCTTTATACCTAATTCTTTTATATTTACCACAATGACATTCCCAATCCTTTACGGGCCCGAAGATCCTCTCACAAAACAAACCGCCCATTTCAGGCTTGTAGGTTCTGTAATTGATGGTTTCCGGCTGCGTTACTTCACCATGAGAGCTATCCAGAATAGATTCTGGGGAAGCCAAACTAATAGTGACTCGGGAAAAGTCGTTGTTTAGTTTTTTATTTTTTCTGAACGCCATAATTAAATATGAGTAGGTGACGGACCTTGCGGCCCAATTTAATCTTTATTAGTCAAGCGTGATCTCCAAGGCTAAGCCTCTTAACTCATGCACCAGTACGTTGAAGGATTCCGGAATATTGGGCTTCGGAAGGTTCTCCCCTTTAACGATGGCTTCATAAGCTTTGGCTCTTCCGATAACATCATCTGACTTAACGGTAAGGATTTCCTGAAGTACATGGGAAGCACCGAAGGCCTCCAATGCCCACACTTCCATTTCCCCAAAACGCTGACCACCAAATTGGGCTTTTCCACCCAAAGGTTGTTGTGTGATCAAGGAGTATGGCCCAATAGACCTTGCGTGCATCTTGTCATCTACTAAGTGACCCAATTTCAGCATATAAGTGATCCCCACGGTAATCGGCTGGTCGAATTTCTTGCCTGTTAAACCGTCATAGAGATAAGTCCTGCCAAACGACGGCAATCCTGCCAAGTCAAGTTCGGCTGCAACCTCTTCTGTGGTAGCCCCATCAAATATAGGAGTCGCGTACTTCTTCCCTAATTTTTGACCTGCCCAAGCCAATACGGTTTCAAAGATTTGGCCTATATTCATACGTGAAGGTACCCCTAGTGGGTTCAACACGATGTCCATAGGCGTTCCATCTTCCAAGAAAGGCATGTCTTCGTCCCTCACGATCCTGGCCACAATACCTTTGTTACCGTGACGTCCTGCCATCTTATCCCCTACTTTCAACTTACGTTTCTTGGCCACATAGACTTTGGCAAGCTGAACGATACCGGCCGGCAACTCATCTCCGACTTCCAAAGTGAATTTCTCCCTCTTGAATCTACCTGAGATCTCGTTCCGTGTATTGGTATAGTTCTTCACTAACTGCTGAACCAATTTATTGGCATGCGCATCTTCTGTCCAGTCATCAAGGATGATGTCGGATATCAGGTTGGCTTCCTCCTGCACGTTGTAGTTACTCTCGTCCCTGTAGGGATTCTTTGCAGGAAACAGG
>DATGMS010000258.1:0-22520 GCA_035307285.1 Cyclobacteriaceae bacterium | reverse complement strand
TTTGCGAAAATTCAAGTACCTTTGTAAAAAAATATACTTCATGACCGAAAACACACATAAAGCCGGATTTGTAAATATTGTGGGTAAACCCAACGTGGGCAAATCTACTTTGATGAATGTGCTTATAGGTGAACGGCTTTCAATCATTTCATCCAAGGCGCAGACCACTCGGCACCGCATTATGGGATTGATCAACGGGGACGATTTTCAGATTGTTTTCTCTGATACACCCGGTATGATCAAGCCCAAATATGAGCTGCAAAAAAGCATGATGAGCTTCGTCAACATCTCCCTGGAAGATGCCGATGTGATTGTCTTTGTCACCGACCTATACGAAAATGAAGAGGAAATCGAGCAAGTAATCGAGAAGATCAACCAGTCCGGAGTTCCCGTACTTCTGGTAATCAACAAAATTGACCTTTCTAAAGAAAACCAACTGGAAGAGGTAACGGCCTATTGGACCGAGCGGATAAAAGCCGAAACTGTCATCCCCATCTCCGCCTTGGAAGGTTTCAACACCGAGCGAATCCTTCAAGAAATCCTAGACCGACTACCCTTTCATGCTCCTTTTTATGATAAGGAAGAACTAACCGACAAACCGGAGCGCTTCTTCGCTTCCGAAATTATTCGGGAGAAAATCTTCCACAACTATAAGAAAGAAATTCCCTACAGCACAGAAGTAGCCATTGTTGATTTTTATGAAGAAGCGGAAATCATACGCATCCGTGCTGAAATCTATGTGGAAAGGGAAAGCCAAAAAGGCATCTTGATTGGCCAGGGAGGAAAAGCACTGAAAAGAGTAGGCATTCAAGCAAGGGAAGAACTAGAACGCTTCTTTGGCAAAAAGATTTTTCTGGAGACTCACGTAAAGGTAGAGGACAACTGGAGGAAAAATAAAAATAAATTGAGAAGATTTGGTTACGACCAATAAATAAAGAAAAATGTCAAACATAGTAGCAATAGTAGGTAGACCCAATGTCGGGAAGTCTACCTTTTTCAATAGGTTAGTAGAGGAACGAAAGGCCATTGAGGACAATCTTAGTGGAGTTACCCGAGACCGCCACTATGGACATGCCCAGTGGGGAGGAAAGTATTTTTCTGTAATTGACACGGGCGGATATGTCATTGGTTCGGATGACATATATGAATCAGAAATCAGAAAACAAGTCAAGCTGGCCATCGAGGAAGCTTCAATCATTTTGTTTGTCGTGGACTGTTTTGATGGGATTACAGGGTTGGATGAGGAGTTTGCCAACGAACTTCGTGGCAGTTCTAAGCCAATTTATATCGTCGCCAATAAGGCAGACACCTCCGAAAGGCTTATTGCGGCAAGTGAGTTCTACTCCTTAGGCCTTCAGAGCAATGAGGTATATCCCATCTCTGCAGCGACAGGAAGCGGCACTGGGGAATTGCTGGACGAGATCATTAAAAATTTTGAGGAGGAAGGAATTGAAGATCCGGATTTCGGTATCCCTAAGATATCTATTCTAGGAAGACCCAATGTCGGTAAATCCTCCTTTGTCAATGCCTTGTTGGGAACGGAACGCTCCATCGTGACCGATATCGCGGGAACCACCAGAGATGCCATCCATACGCGATACCAACTTTTCGGTCAGGATTTTATCATTACCGATACGGCCGGAATCCGTAAAAAAGCAAAGGTTAAAGAAGACATCGAATTTTATTCTGTAATGCGTTCTCTAAGGACGCTCGAAGAATCTGATGTAATTGTTATCATGGTGGATGCGACAAGAGGCCTGGAAGCCCAAGACGTCAACCTTATCTCTATCGCCATCAAAAACAATAAAGGGATAATGATCATGGTCAACAAATGGGACTTGATAGAAAAAGACCATAAGACCATGGAAAAGATCAAGGAAGAAATCGGGGAAAAACTGGGCGAGAACAAATGGATCCCCATCATCTTCACATCGGTAGTAAATAAGCAGCGGATTTTCCAAGCTATAGAATTGGCAGTAAGGGTTTATGAAAATAAAACCAAGAAGGTAGCCACCTCCAAATTGAATGACATTATGTTGCCTGAGATCGAAAGATATCCGCCACCTGCATGGAAAGGGAAATATATTAAGATAAAATATATCACCCAGTTGCCGACCAAAAATCCAGTCTTTGCTTTCTTTTGCAACCTGCCCCAATACATAAAGTCTCCTTATACCAGATATCTCGAAAACAGGATCAGGGAACACTTTGATTTTCAGGGAGTTCCAATTAAGATCACGTATAAAAAGAAATAAAAAATAATTATTACAAAGTTGAATTTTGTAAGAGAATTTCATTCTACATTTGTGGCGCTAAAATTAAAGCACCTCAATACAAATGAAAAAACTATTTACATTATTCGCAGTATCAGGTTTGTTATTTACTGCATCTTGTGGCACAGAAAAAGTTGAACAAGAAGCCACAGAAGTTGAAATCCTTGAGGAAGGGTCTGAGGAATTTTTAGAAGACACCATCGAAATCATGGAAGAAGACTCTGTTGAGGTAATGGGTGATTCAGTAGATGTCGCCATCTAAACGATCAGCCTTAAAAATTGAAATCCAAAGGGATCCCTGTTGACCAGGGATCTTTTTTTATGTCCTAATTTTTCTATTTTTACCGAAACGATTTAAAATACAACCTTGCCCATCAAGACTGAAATCTACACCCTACTTCAGCAACATGTACCTGCCAATTCGGTGCAGTATTGCTGGGACTTATGGTATGAAGACCCGTTCCATCTCACCTTGAGCAGGAGCCGTAGCAGCAAGCTGGGGGATTTTCGTTTCCGCACAGACCGGAAGATGCAGCAGATCACGATCAACCATGACTTGAACCCCTACCAGTTCCTTATCACCTATATCCATGAAGTGGCACATTACCGTGCTTTTAAACGGTTCGGATTGAAAATTAAACCCCATGGCCTAGAATGGAAACGATCATTCCAAACGCTTATGTCTCCTATGCTTTCGGACTTAATCTTTCCCAAAGACATTTTACTGCCGCTCAGACGTTATCTGATCAACCCGAAAGCCAGCACAGGAGCAGATCTATTTTTGTCCCGCGAAGTCCGAAAATATAACAACCCCACCTCGGACCAAAAAACCACCTACCTCAGCGACCTTAAGCCTGGGGTGGATTTCAGCCTTAGAGGAAGACGATTTAAAAAAGAATCTACCAGAAGGACAAGAATCCTTTGCCTGGAATTGAACACGGGAAAAAAGTACCTTATTTCCGCCAATGCCGAGGTGGATCTGGACGAAGTAAATAGGTAAACAGTAGGATTGAAGGGCGGTAGATTCCCGGAATTTCACAGGACGCTATCTTTTGAAAAAACGGTAGATACCCAAAACACTTATTAAAAGTAGTGCTCCAACAATTACCCATTGCCTTAAACCTGAATTTTCTTCCAAAGCACCGACCAGAGACTCGGCCACAACCCCAGTGGTAAATGCCAGGAAAGTTCTTGGAAGCATCCCCCACAACCCCATCCATACCACCTTCCTCAGATTTATCTTCAACAAAGCAAACAACAGGTTGGAAAGTGCAAACGGAATTACAGGACTCAGGCGCACAAAGAATATCAGTTGAGAAATCTTATTCCTTTTATCCACAATCATTTGAGCGGCCTTTGGATAATTCTCCAACAAAAAATCAAGGCTGCCCTTGTCCAGTTTCTTTCCTATCTGATAACCGATAATAGTAGCCAATGTATAACCAAGAATCAAGAAGGGAAGAGAAATCCATCCGAAAACAAACCCAGACAAAACCGCTAAAAAGGTGGTCGGAAGTAAGGCTAATCCCATCAGCAGTGAAGAGGCGATGGTGTAATAAGTGACGAAGCTCCAAGTTAAAAATTCAAACTGTCCTAAAAAGGAAGGGTTTCCATATAACGAATTCAGGATAATTAAAGAAGTCAAAGAGGGGACGACAGTTACCCATCCCACTGCCCAAACCATCCCGGGATTGTTGCTGTAAAGCCTTCTTAAACGGGAAAAAACGGATTGCTTTTTGCTCATGAGAGGGCAAATCTAAGGATTAAAAAGTAGAATGGAATTTCTTTTACCTTAAACAGGTTTGATTAATTCGAAGAATAAAATGATAAATTAATATAAATATGAAATTCGGAACCAAAGCAATTCATGCGGGGATAGAACCAGATCCTTCTACAGGAGCCATTATGACCCCTATTTTTCAAACCTCCACCTATGTACAAAAATCCCCCGGGGATCACAAAGGATATGAATATTCCCGTACCCACAACCCAACGCGGACAGCCCTACAGAATAGCCTTGCCGCTCTTGAAAACGGCACACACGGACTGTGCTTTTCTTCGGGACTCGGAGCCATTGATGCAATAGTCAAGTTGTTCAGCCCTGGTGATGAAATCATCAGCTCCAATGATTTGTACGGCGGTTCTTACAGAATATTTACCAAAGTATTTGCTAAATACGGCATCAAGTTCCATTTCGTTTCCATGGAAGATCCCGAGAACATCAGACAATACATCAATGAGAACACCAAGCTAATCTGGATCGAAACTCCCACCAATCCAATGATGAATGTCATTGATATTGTAGCGGTCTCCAATATAGCAAAAGAACATAATATATTGGTAGGCGTGGACAATACTTTTGCTACGCCTTTCCTCCAAAACCCACTCGACCTTGGGGCGGACCTTGTCATGCACTCCGCCACCAAATACCTAGGTGGGCATTCCGATGTCGTCATGGGCGCCATTGTAGTCAATGATGATGAGCTGGCCAACGACCTGGCCTTTATCCAGAATGCCTGCGGGGCGACGCCTGGGCCACAGGATTGCTTTCTGGTACTCAGGGGGATCAAAACACTGCACATCAGGATGGAAAGACATTGCCAAAACGGCAAAACGGTTGCCTTCTATTTAAGAAACCATCCCAAGGTGGACAAGGTCTTTTGGCCAGGCTTTGATTCTCATCCCAACCATCAGATTGCGACAAAACAGATGAAGGATTTTGGGGGAATGATTTCCTTTACCATAAAAGGCAACCGACAAGAAGATGCCATCAAGGTGCTCGAAAACCTAAAGATCTTTGTCCTTGCCGAATCTCTAGGCGGAGTGGAATCACTTTGCGGTCACCCCGCTACCATGACCCACGCCAGCATACCAAAAGAAGAAAGGGAGAAAGTTGGGTTGTCCGATTCTTTGATCAGGCTAAGTGTCGGTATCGAAGATGCCGAGGATCTCGTCGCTGACATCACCAACGCACTCGACCAAATCTAATCGGTAAGTTTGGACAGTAATTTCTTGCAGAGGCTATCGGCTCCCACTGATAGCCTCTGCTTTTTGATTTTTGCTTTTTTGGCCAACTCCAGATATTTCAAGCTGACATCTTCATTTCCCGACAGGAAGTAGTTCAAATACTGCGCAAAAAGATGGATCTGATGCCACTGGATCAGCAACTGCGAAAGGCTCTTCATTTCCCCATGGATAACTGAGGTGAAGGAGGGGTTTAATCCGATGGCGATTTTCATGTTTTCGCCCACAGTGATCACCCGCAAAGCCTCCATAATGTCTTTTAGAGCCTCACTATCTAATTGATCCGCCTCTTTAAAGCTGATGTATTCCAATTCCTCGTTGATCAGCTGGGTGGTTGCGGTATTGATCATCAAGGGCTGGACTTTCTTACTATGACTATATACCGTTAAATAGAACGATTCCCAAATATCTATAGGTGAGGAAATCAATACTTCGTAAGCCTCCTTGTACAAAACCTTTTTTTCAGCGGTCAAAAAAGCTTCGAAGGCAGTGAAACTTTGAGTCCCCTTAACCTCCTCAAATGCCGCTGTGGCCAATTTGAAATGGTGAATCCTTTTCATGGATCTGCAAATTGGCTTAAAGGGCTCAAAGGGTTCAAACTTAAGTCTTTCCTCCTTGAAATAGATTTTGTTTAGAACCTGAAGATAAATATTCAAGAAAATCAATTTCTCTTCCAGTTCGATCGCCTTCTTAGATTTGAAGTTCTTGCCCAACCCACTAGAAAGCGATCTGGCTTCCTTAAATTGGCTTTCAAACAAATGAAACAGCGGAGATCCCTTCCCAAGCATAGTAACTAGTTAATTCTTACAAGTGTGGCGCCATAACCAAACCGGCTCTTTTGGGTATCCTGAAAATACTTAATATTGTCTAGCTGACTCAAATATTTATGAATTTCTTTTTTCAAAACCCCATTTCCAATGCCGTGGATAAAGCTTATCTCGTCCATTCCAGAAGCAATTGCATAGTTTAAGTTCTTTTCAAATGCCTCCATCTGTAATTTCAACATTTCACTGTTACTCATCAGACTGTGGTCCGGCGTCAACTTTTCGATGTGCAGGTCAATTTCCTTTTCCGGACGTTGAAATTGCTTCTGGAGATTATCTTTTCCTTTGTCCTCGGACAATTCCTTATTAAGTTGCCTTACATCAAGTGGTTTTTCTTGATGGTCTATTTTAAAAAGATACCCTTCTTTCTCCAACAAAGGCAATTTGCTCTTCCCTTTGAAAAAAGAGGAAGCTTTAAATTTCACACTCTTTTCAAAAGAAGGCAGCGTCTTTTCAATCCTGCGGTTGATGGGGATAAACTGCAGGTGCAATAAAGGCCATTCTTCAAATTTTGCAATGGACTTCTCATCCAGCTTATAAAAAGACCGGGCAGCAGAAAGTCCGGATGATATCGTATGGGAATCGTCGCCATAAACCTCAGCGATGGAATAGGCAAAATCCCTATCGGTATTGTTGATGTAATATACACTAAGATCCTTGTCGTTCAGCGGGAGATAACCAAGAAAATGGCCATCCTGACTGGGTGATGCCGATTTTGAGGGGGACGTAACAGTAGGTGCAGCCACCTTCCCGTCTCCAAAATATTGCCTTTCTGCCTCGCTTACTACCACCACTTCATTCCTCATGGCAGGAATCCGAAAACCGTCTTCGATTTCTATCTCTATTCTTCCTCCCTGGGAAATCTTGGTGATAATTCCTTCCTCATTGCCTTTTAAGAGTCTAACTTTATCCCCAACTTTCATCTGTATAACTATTATTGATTTCGGTATTAATGCTTTATTTGAATTTAAGGTTCAGTCCCCGAATTCCTCTTCAAATTATTCCTCCCTGTACAACTCCTTCGGCCGATCTAGGATCGATATAGGAGGCTTGTCACTTTCTTGCTGCATTTTGTTGATCTCCAGCGGTGCCTTCAGAATAACTTCTTCCCTGTTGTCAATCAGCGTCTCCACTGGATCGATGTACCTCAGGCGGTCCCCTCTCCGATTCTTCTTCTGGAAGAGTTCCCTAAAAGAGCTGAATAACAAGGTCTGAGACAGGGAAATCCCGTAAGTATTGGGGTTTTTAATATTCAAGGAGGTGAGGGAATTATTGAAATTTGTTCTGTTGTACACCCGAATGACATATCTGCCGTCTTCTGTAAGCAGGTATTCGGCCTGCCAATCTCCGGCGATGCTGTTAAAATCGGCATTGCCCTGAAAATCTGTAAATCCACCATCCCGCATGACCCTAAGCCTTCCATCCAAAAATGTGTAAGCCACCCGTAGCTGAAAAGATTCCAAAGCCGTTTCATCCAGAGTCTCAAGATCGAAATCTATCTCAAGATTTTGGTCCACTTGTGAGATCAGGCTGTTTAACTGCGACGAAATTAATTGGCTCAAGTTGGAAAACCCAATACCTGCTCCGCTAAATTGCCCTGCGGGGGAAAACCTTCTAAGCATAATCAATGAAAATACTTGTCTGTTTTTCTCTTGTTCGTCATTGGCTATTCTGTTTTTGAAAGAGGAAATCGGAATCTGAAGTTCCCCTTCAGGAAAATTGGAGAAATCAAAGTCAAAGGCAATATCAGGAGAAAGCAACGGTCCGTTCAAGTCCATGATGATCTTTAGGGGATACTTTCGCTTCATCTGCGTATCCTGCATCTCTGAAGTAACGGTGTTGTCTTGCAGACTGATCAGGGATACGCTCTCCTCATAGGCAGCCTTTATATTCATTATCCCTCCATAGGGATCACCATACCATGCGATCCTTCCCCCCGGCTCAATGACAAACCTTTTATTGATCACATTGTACAGGGAAAAATTATACAGGGCATCTACGATCTCGTAGTTACCGGTCATGGAAAAGTTGCCCTGCGTATCAATGCCCAAATTCAGAACGCCACGGCCTCTTCCTTGGATATTCTCCCCTGTTCTTGGATCAATTTGAATTTCCGCATACGCATCGGGTGTCACGTTCAAGTCAAAATTCATCCTTAAGTTATTCATGACCACCTTCTCCAAATCCACTTTTGTATTAATGGTTTGGGTGCTGTCCCGAACATTGATGATATTGATAAATTCTTCCTGGAATTGGCCATTGGAAGAGGCTAAAGGGATATAGATGCGGGTGTTGGGCTGGGTAGTCGCCCTTGCGTTGAGTTCCAGATTATTTGCCGCACCAAGAATATCCAATTCGCCGGTCGCGAAAGCAGTTCCGTAGAACAATTTATTGTTATTCAGGGAGGTGTTCAGTACCTGGAAGTTATTAAGGTTGGAAGAAATGTCCAGGACAAAATTACTGAAATGGTCGTGGCTAATACCCCCGCTGAGGGTCGCATTGTGCCCCTGAACATCCGTTAGCGTAAGTCCCTTTAAATTAATATCATCGACGGAAAAGGCTACGTTTCCATTCACCGTATAGAGAGTATTCAAATAATTGATGCGGAGTGTTCCACCCGAAAGGTTGCCAACGCCAATTACCTGTGGGCGTAACATTGATCCCACCACTTTGAAGTCGCCGCTGATGGTCCCCCCCAAGCCTGTAATGTACTTTGAAAGAAACGGCTCCAACACGGACAGATTTGCCTCAGAAAGTTTTGCGGTCATGTCCATCTCCCGCTCATCCGATCCAAATGACCCATCCACCTCAATGATTTTCTTCCCTTCACGAATGTTGGTAAGCAGCAAATTGGCCGTACCACTATCGAAATCCGTTTTGGCCTCAATATCACCAATCAAAAAATCATTGATATGTAAATCCCGGATCCGCAAGCCGCCTTTTGTTCCGGTGTTGTCATAAAAACCGTTTAGAGCAAAGAGTCCATTGGCTGTACCTTTAAATTCCCTTAAATCCAAGGCATTCAGGAAATCCATATTCAATTCGTTGATTTCCACACGAAGAAAATCCTCCGGGTTCTTGTTGATGTTTCCATTCGCGGAAAGAAACTGATTCGCATTGAAAAGCATGAGGTTTCGGACGGACACATCGTCTCTGGAGATGGTAATCATATTGTCCTTTTCAAACTTCCAGTGCTTGTCCAAAAGCTTGATATCCGAGGGCTCAAAAACTATGGCAGTACTGTCTTCCGCAATATCGATGGTGCTATTGATCCGCGCATAACTCCCCGTCTGCAGCTGGTCTATTCCCAACGTGACATCTACAGCAGACTCGTCCCATATAGCCTCCATGGAGAAATCATGGAAATTCAGACCCGAATTCAGCTGTTGATTCTCAGAGAAGATATAAAAAGCAGCTAATACTTCCTTGGAGTTGTGGATCTTGGAAGTGTTGAAGTCGACATTGTTGTCGAGGAAGTAATTGCCGTTATAATAAACCGTATCAATCGAAGAGAAAAAGTTAAGAATGGTATTTTCGCCTGTTCTATAGAAAGCGCCCTCCACTTGGGTGTTTTTGGAAATGGCCAATGCTGGATCCAACAAATTGATGATGGGATTCGGATCTTTGAGATCCAAATTCAAATCTATCGTATATTCATTCAGCTCATCAGGAAAAGTTTCACTCTCTTTGACCTCTACATTGGTCACAATGGAATAATAATCCTCCCATAGCTTTTTGATGTCCCTGCTGACCTCTGCCATCTTGAAGTTACCGGAAATTCCTGCCACCAACAAGTCTGAATTGAGCGATATCAACCGAGAGTCCTCGGTGAACAAAGATTGGAAGATAAAACGATCGAGAAAGAGATTCCTACCCTCATAACTCACCATTACCTCGTTAAATCTCGCAATCCCTTCAATTTCATCAATATGTGTCCCTTTGGTGTCTAAGGCAAAATTACCACTTAAGAAGGATGCTTTGTCCAATAGATTCAGCTCCTTTAAAAAAGCAGTATCCAACTGCACTGCGAGCCGGGCCGAATCCTTGTTATTCCTAAGGTCCAATGTCCCGTCCAAGGTCATCTTTAGATTGGGATCGTCGATGGTCAGCTCTCCGTTGAATAAATCCTTGCCGTAGGTGGCGTTGGTGCTGATGCCTGTATAATTATAATTGTTTATCCCTATACTGCTCACGTTTGCCTGTAATTCCAGCAGGGCCGTCTCCAAGGTCATTCCTGTTCCCTTTATCTGTCCTTTCAAGGAAGCCTTCTGAAAATTCACTCTATCCTCCATCAAAACCCCCACGTCTAGATCAACCAGTTCTATCCTTCCATTATAAGTGGGGAGGCTTTTGACATTCTTATAATTCAGATTCCCATTGATTCTTCCTATGCTCGTACGGAACGCCCCATTGGCTGAGAAATTTTTTAAATATCCGGAAAAATCGGCGTCGAAACGGATTTCCCGGAATTTATTCACCTCTCGCTGAGATTCGTCGGAAATATAGGGGGACAAATCATTACTCGTGAGTGTGGAGTTCATCAGAGAAAGATTGAAAAAAGTATTTTGGACGTCCGGCAAGCCCTCGATGTTGAATTTCCCAAATAAGGCACTTCTTTCACCAAATCTCAACAACAACTGGTCTGAAACCAGTTCGCTCACTTTTCCGCTGATATCTCCGCTCAGGTAAATCTTATCATCGATATCTGGAAATTCCTGACTAAAGTAGCGCAAATCTTGAATGTCCAATATTGCTTCATCCAAACTGGCAAAGACATTCACCTCTTCGACAAAATCATTTAATGCCGTTACGTTGTCATAGGTGAAGCGGAGATAGTCTTTGATCTCTGTTTCATTGGATTTTAAAAACAGGTTTTCGAATTCCATTCCATTGTTGGAATAGGTAAAATCGGTCCGCAACTGTTGAAAGACCATTCCAGATGTGGATTCGACCCCAGTCATAAAGTTAAGGTCAAACCCTATTGTATCCCCTTGGATGTAGAAGTCATCCGCATCAGCAATCAACTCTCGGAATCGTAGCCTTCCATAATCAAAACCACTTTGGAAAGCCTCCATTTTGTAGTTGATGATATCCAAAGACGTTTCATTAAAGGAGATTTTATCAATATTGAACTTGACAGGGCCTCGCGCCCTTGAAGTGTCGGAAGGACTGGTCAGGGCCGTTATTCTAGCCAAGAAGGTTGAAATATTAGGAGCCATCGACCCGGGATGGGTCAGGATTCTGACAAGCCCCTTTTTGAGCCTGATTTCATCAAACCCAGGACTCTTCTTATCCATCAGCCCGCTCACCGAAAAATCAATATAAACTTCTTCAAGGTTGACCATGAGGCTGTCCTCCAAGTCGTAGACCCTCACATTATTTAAACTTAGCGCGTCCCACCACCGAATATTCACTCTTTGGATATCCGCCCTGTAGCCTGTACTTTCTGAAAGGTAATCTGTGAGATATTTGGTGGCTACGGTTTGTATTCGAGGGATCTGTAGGAGCCCCGCCACTATAACCAGTAATATGACCATTCCCAAAAGAAACCGCAAAGACAGTTTCAAAGCTTTCAACAAAATTTGCTTAACTTTCGTATTCTTTTCCAATAGTGATGGTGAATATTAACATTCTAGCAATAGAGTCATCTTGTGATGAAACGTCCGCTTCGATAATATCTGATGGCAAAATACTTAATAATATTGTCGCAACGCAATCCGTACATGAAAAATATGGCGGGGTAGTACCGGAACTGGCTTCCAGGGCACATCAGCAACATTTGGTGCCAGTGGTGCATGAAGCCATCCAATCATCCGGCATTGACAAGAAAGCCCTGTCGGCCGTCGCCTTTACGCGTGGGCCGGGCCTGATGGGAGCGCTGATGGTAGGGGTGTCTTTCGCCAAAGCTTTTGCCTACTCGCTCCGGCTTCCGCTTATAGAAGTCAACCACATGGAGGCACATATTCTTGCCCATTTCATCGATGAACCCCGGCCAAAGTTCCCTTTTATCTGCCTTACGATAAGCGGCGGACATACCCAATTGGTGTTGGTAAGAAGCCACCTGGAAATGGAGGTAATCGGGGAGACTTTGGATGATGCGGTAGGAGAAGCATTTGACAAAACTGCCAAGCTGCTCGGCCTGCCATATCCCGGAGGCCCTTATATCGACAAATATGCACAGCAAGGTAATCCCCGGGCATTTGGTTTTCCTGTATCAGATATGCCTGGCCTCAACTTTTCATTCAGCGGAATCAAGACGGCTGTACTGTATTTTTTACGGGACAGATTGAAGGAAAACCCGCAATTTATCGAACAGAACATGGCTGATATTTGCGCCTCTGTACAATATACTTTGGTCAAAATGCTGACCAAAAAAGTAAAAAAAGCTGCTCTTGAGTACAATATCAAAGAAATCGCCATAGCGGGCGGCGTGGCGGCCAATTCGGGAGTAAGAATAGCAGTGCAAGAACTGGTCGGGGAATTGCGGGGTCAAGTATATATCCCCAAATTGGAATATTGTACAGACAACGCCGCCATGATAGCCATCTCCGCTCATTATAAATATCTAAACAATGATTTTTGCGGATTGGATGTCAGTCCGTTGGCAAGAATGAAAATCTGACTAAAATGACTAAAGCAAATAAATTCGAGAAGCATATCAACATCAAAAACAGAAAAGCGAGCTTTGAGTTCGAGTTTTTGGATAAGTATGTGGCTGGGATTATGTTAAAAGGAACGGAAATAAAATCCATCCGTGAGGGCAAAGCTTCATTGACGGAGGCTTTTTGCTATTTCAGAAACGGGGAGTTATTTGTCAAACAGATGCATATTACACCCTATTCTATGGCAAGTGTTTATAACCATGAAGCGGTTAGGGACAGAAAACTGTTGCTTAGTAAGAAGGAACTCAATAAATTGGAAAGTAAATTTGAGGAGAAAGGCCTATCAATCATCCCTGTGCGCCTGTTTGTGAATGATAGAGGATTGGCCAAAGTAGAGATTGCGCTGGGACGAGGAAGAAAGCTCCACGACAAGCGGCAAAACATTAAAGAAAAAGACGCAAAACGGGATCTTGAAAAGATGGCCTATTGATAAATTGAAGTATGCAGATGGAAAAAAAGGTTTTAGTGCTGAATTTAGACCATACCCCAGTGGCGGTAGTCAATGCCCAAAAAGCATTCGTACTCACTTTTTTAGACAAGGCCATGCTTTTGGCCAACTTTGACAATCTTTCCCTCAGGACGGTAGACCGTAGCTTCCATTATCCCGCCGTTATTCGGCTTCATCAGTATAAGAACATCCCTTACCAGGGCGCCTTGCTGAACAGGCACAATATCTTTAAAAGAGACCAAAATGAGTGTCAATACTGTGGTGACAAAAAAGCCTTGACCATAGATCATGTCATTCCTAAATCCAAAGGGGGAAAAACCAATTGGTACAACCTCATTACGGCCTGCCACCGTTGCAACACCCAAAAAGGGGACAGGACACCCGAACAGGCCGGATTCCTGTTGAAATATCGTCCTTTTCGCCCAACCCTCTCCTATTTTCTGGCAGAGTACGCGGTCAAAAATGCTGAAGAATGGTTGCCTTTTTTGAATGTAAAGACTGTAGGAAAGATTTTGTAAAAAGGTGATGACTGGCGAGCGTCAATCTTGCCGGTCGACAATGAAAAATTATCTAAAGTCTTTGCTATTTTTTTTGAGATGAAATTTGAGTCTTCTCAGTAATAGTGTGAGAAGACTCCGCTGATCATAGGAAGTATCACAGAAGTGGCCTAAACTGCCTAAGGAACCTGATATCATTCTCCGTGAACAACCTCAGATCATTGATCTGGTATTTCAACATGGCGATTCTTTCGATTCCCATACCGAAGGCAAAGCCGGTATACTTTTCCGAATCAATCTTACAGTTTTCCAAAACATTTGGATCCACCATCCCGGACCCGCCTATCTCTACCCATCCACTTCCTTTGCAGATATTGCATCCCTTGCCCCCACATAGCTGACAGGAAATATCTATCTCAGCGCTAGGTTCCGTGAATGGAAAATACGACGGCCTGAACCTCACTTTGGTCTGCTTTCCGAACATCTCTTTGGCAAAATGGTAAAGGGTCTGTTTCAGATCGGCAAAGCTGACATTTTGATCCACATACAATCCCTCCACCTGATGAAATATGCAATGGGCACGGGCCGAAATGGCTTCATTTCTGAATACCCGTCCCGGAGATAAGGTGCGAATAGGAGGAGCCTGGTTTTCCATAACTCTCACCTGTACCGATGAGGTATGGGTTCTTAAAGCGATATCCGGATTTTTCTCTATAAAGAATGTGTCCTGCATTTCCCTCGCCGGATGGTTCTCCGGGAAATTCAAGGCGGTGAAATTGTGCCAGTCATCTTCTATTTCCGGCCCTTCAGATAAGTTGAACCCTATCCTCTCAAAGATCTCGATGATCCGCTGTCGGGTAGAAGTCAAGGGGTGTATTCCTCCAATTGCCACATTGCTGGCGGGAAGCGTCAAATCGATTTCAGAAGTTTTCTTGCCGGTTTTTGAACTGTTTACATTTTCGATCAGCGCCTGAAATTTATCTTCCGCCAATTGCTTCACCTCGTTAATGGCTTGGCCGTAGGCTCTTTTTTGCTCGTTTGGCACATCACGCATTGCTGCAAAAAGCTCGCCTACGACACTTTTCTTGCTGATATAGGTCATCCTGAAGGCCTCGAGCTCATCAGGTGAGCTGGCTTGGGCATTGGTAATATCGGCTTTAAGTTGATCTACTTTATCTTGGTACATAATTCGACAGCAAATTAAGCCACAAATCTATAACATTATCGCTGAATGACCAATTAGTATCAAGTATCATGGTGTGACATCTCTTGGTTCTTGCTCTTGATACTTGATACTTGCTACTTGCTACCAACATCTTAATACTCTCTAATCTTCTTCCTTCTTCGGCGCCTTGGGCTGGCCCAAACCCACACTTCCCTGAAGGCCGCTGAGGGTAGACTTCCAGAGGTAATTAAAGATAAACCGGCTTTGATCCCTTTCCTTGTAAATAGCTGACGGAACAAGACGGTTGAACAACTTTCTGGGATTATTGCTCCTAACCGCTAGATTGTTGATGACAAAGGTAAGCACATTCTTCCTCCCCCTGCCGCGGGCCAAGGTCCGCTCTTCCAGCAACATCAGCTTTAAATCGTTATATCGTATAGTCATACAACCTGTGGCCACATGGTCGTCAAGGGTGAATTCCCATCTTCCTCCACGGACCACCCCGTCTTGGATTGAGGCGAAAGCATTGGTCTCAATGATCGAATTGAGCAGGGAGAGTTCGAATTCGTCTACTTCAGCCACTAGATGAATAGGATAAGGGGCTTGAAAAAACAACTCACCCTCCAAACGTAATGGAGCTTTCCCATTCATTAAGGCATTTGCCCTTAAGAAACTTGAAGAAACAGGATAGCTTTCGGGATTCTTGCTTATTGCTAAAGTAGTCATTACGGCATTTAGGGCCGTAAACTTCAGCTCACCAGGCACCAGTCCCTTGTCAGGAAATTCCCGGTAAGTCACATTGGCATTTTGGATGATCAACGAATCCAGTTTGACTTCAAAACCCGCGTTCATCATCAACTCCTGCGGCATTCCTTTGATGATATCTGGCTTCATCTCAAACCTCTTGTCTCTAAAAACATCCACATTGGCTCCGGTAAGCCTTGCTGATTGGGCTTCCAACATGCTTTCACCCATCAATTTTTCGACATTTAAGCCATGAAAGATGACTTCTGGAAAATAGACCTTTGCAACATCGGTCTGAAAACCAACCCTTCTATGATATTCAAAATCTCCATATCGAGGCTCAACATACACATCCTTTAACTCCAGCCGATCTTCTGAAAGCAAGGCTACACCAATTTTTAAAATATTGAGGCTATCGGGAAGCTTGACTTCATAATCAGACAACTCAAACTGAAAATCGTTATTTAAGTAAAAGTTTTTGTCGAGTGATTTACCTGAGGAAAGATCAAAATCCAGATCGCTCAAAGTGATGCTGAGATTTTTGAAGGAATTCATATCTTTTGGATTGTCCTTTTCCCTTAATGTTAACAAGCCTCCCACAATTTCAAAGTTCTCTACATTGAGCCTTTCTATCACCTTTTGGGTAACCAGATTTTCCTCATCTTTTAATTGCTCCGCTTCTTCCCTATCCAGATAGAGAATGATCTCCGGTTGGGAAAGCAACAATTGCTGGATAATAAATTCCCCTGTGCTTTGGACATTCGCCAATGAGCTCGTCTTGACAGCAACATGCGGAACCCGGGCATCAATGACGGGAAAGCCTTTCTTCCCAATTAAATTAGACGGGGTGATAGAGAAATTATCGAGCACAACCTCACCACTTTTAGAATCAAACCCCACCTTGGAAAAGTTGACGGTATGTATACTATCTTTTAAAGTCAGCGAAAATTTATCGATTCCCATTGACATGTTGTCGAAGAAAGACGCTAGATCTCCCTTCACAAGCTTGGCAGAATCGAGAAGCAAACCATAAAAGGACATATTGACCCCGCTGTTGATCAGTTCCATGTCCTGACCCTTTTCACGGTAGGCCAGATTGAATTTTGCATCTTCAGCTTCCACTGTATCCACCTTGATGATATCGATGGTTTTAGGAAGATTACGCTCGCGCCGCCTTGAGGCTCGGACAGAGGGCTCTTCCTCTACCTTTTCACGGTTCAAAAAAAGCTTAACGTCCGCCCCCGAAAGCTTCAGTTTGGTCAATGCAAGGGTGTTCTCAAACAGAAACGCCTCCAGATCGACCCCTTTGATGGTCATGCCGGGAATATCCGCCTGGATGACAGCCTTGGCGTCCAAGGTTCTGCTAGGCCTTAGTCGTACATTGGTCGTATTTATCTCCTCTAAGGCGGAATTATAGCTGATGCCGTCGGCTACAATTCTATATTTTCCCTCTGCGATGTTAAACACGTAGTTATTTAGGCGAATATCGAGTTCTTCAGCAAATAACACACGGGAGTCCAAGGGGTCGATAAATTTATCTACATAAAAGTCTTTAATCCCAATGTTTACATCATTCTCCGCAAAAGTCTGTATTTTTTCTCTTCCAAAATTCTCAAGTTCTAGCGTTCCCTCCTCTACATTTAACGCATCAATCTTTACCACAGAAAAATAATTGGTGAGCAGATTAACCACATCCAGTCTGTCGACCTTGGTATCTTCCCCTCCCTCTTCAGGATTGCTATGAATTTGAAGTTTAATAATGGGTGAGGGCACCTGAATCTCGGTTACCATGAGCCTTTCACGAAATACCGCTTCGGCAACATCTACTCCATAAACATAAAAATCCGGCACCTCAATATCTAAGATTGTAGTCTTACTGTATCTACTGAGCGTATTTTGGATATTGTAGCTACTCTGTGGGCGCAACCTAAAACCCTCGATCCCTATGAACTGTTCTTTGGTGTCGACCAGTATTTTACCGGCAGTGAACAAATGAAGGTTATCGGATAGTTTTAGTGCATAATCTTCTATTTCCAGGCGCAGGTCTTGGGCAAGGAAAATCCTTGACGACTCTTCAGCACCTGTCTGTTCGTCCAATTGAAAATCTTCCAGAACAAAGCTGATTTTCCCAAATGAAAGACTATCCTGACGGACCCTTAAATCATTGTCAAGTATCAGACTTCCATCTGTCATCTCCAATCTTTGGATATATATCGCTTTTAAATAATCCTGCGTTAATTCCTGCAAAGTTGATTTGCCCGAAGGATCCTGGTTGGGTGCCAAGTCCTTCAGCAAAACCGAGGGGGAGGAAATGATCATCTCGTCAATATCAATGATATTTTCGTTGTAAATCTTTTTGAGATTTGCATTGCCCAGCATGATTTGAGGAACCTCTATTTCAAATAGTGTCATGTCGGGAGGCACCCCTTCGAAGAGAGGCATTACCTGCACTTTCTCCATGGTGATTTGGTCTTCAAAAGAGGAAAGAAAAACATTTTCCCCAGAGATCCAATGAACCCCATCAGCAAGGGCTATTTTCACTCTTGCAATCTCTAAAGCAGCGTCTTGAGCATAAAAAAACTGGTTCTTTATCCTAAGGGGATCGGGGCCAATGTAGACCTGATCCATGGTAAAGTTAATTTCTTCCGCAACAATCCGGTTCCTGTTGGGATCACTGATCCCACTGCTAATATATTGGCCATTTACGATAGTCAAATCGTCGATACTTATCGAGGCCAAAATATTCTCGATCAACGGGTATAAACCTTGAAGGGAGTCGACACGGGATCTTCCAGCCGCCTCCGAATAGTGGGAAAATTTTGGATTGTCCAGCTTAAGCGTACCAATATTGACATCTGACGTATAAAAAATCTGGTCGATTTCGGCACCGACCAGCTCGAGGTTATCCAAGTCGATGTCATAATAATCCTCGGCCTTTCTGGAAAAATCCGGTGTGATACTTACTTTCTCCGCTCTGATAAATTGGTCAATGGAGGAAATCTGAATCGATGTTGACTTGACGGTATGTACACTGTCAGCCAGAACGATTCCAAAATTCTGGAGATCCAAGGCGAACCCCTTCGCGTTAAATGGCGGGGCATTTTCCTTTTGGTTCAAAAGCTCGATGTGCTTTACATATAAGTTGGCATTGTCCGCTGTAATTGATTTTTGGCTTATGAAGTTTTCCAAGAGAAGGTCTGCATCCTCTATATAAAGATCTCCGATAATAATATTCCGTAATCCCTCGCCAACCGACTTACGCACCTCTTCCTCCAGCAATTCCAAGGGCGTAAAGTTTTGCTTTTCAAGCAACAGCGGATCCTGTTTTGACTGTACCCCAGGTTTATAAAACTTCAAGTACCCTATCGTCAATACATCCTCGGTAAAATCGTAACCGATCTTCTTCACACTGATCTCGGGAATAGTGATTTTGTAAAGCGGCCCTTGTGTGGTACTATCTATGGCTTTTCCGGCCGGAGTCAAGGTGAATCCCTGAACATAAAAACCCCTTTCCAACAAGGATAAGTTAAATCGGTCAAAGTCGATGGAATACTTTCCCTCCGACATTTTTTCAACCTCACGCTGGAGATAATTCCTTAACAATAAATCTGATCCGAAGTATAGGGCGATCTGCAAAAATAGAAGGATGAAGAAAAATACACCAAAAAACCTGACAGCCTTGCGGTGAGCAGGTCTTAGCCTCTTCTTATTTGTACTTTTCTCCCCCATAGATTACCAAAGAAGCAAAATAGACAATTTGACCCAAAAATAACGAATAATTAAAAGTTTAATTATTCGTGGAGAAAGTAGTACTAAATAAAAAAAACTATAAGGCAGAACCTTATAGTTTTAATCAATTAACAATAAACCCAAAATAACCAGCTGTAGGAGAAGGACTCGAACCTCCACGAAGTAGTTAGGCAAATGCACGAGCTCCATGCAAGCTTTATCCTCTTACCGACAAATCAAATCACCGATAATCTTCACCCCCGGGACAGGAGGGCTTGTCTGCCAATTTCAACACCCTACAGTATAAAAGACCTTTCGTCTTATTGATGAAACAAAGATAACAGCGAAAAACGTAATTACAAATAATGTAACGATTTATTTAAAATATTATTTAATCGTTAAATATTTCCCTAAACAGGTAACAATATGGCATTGGCACCGGCTTTTGCTAGATATATTGCAAAACGATCCGAAAACAGAAAGAAAAACTGATTTCAATGCGATTGAACAAATACTTATTTTTTCTCTTTAATCTGTGTAGGTCACATAGTTCTCCCATTTATATAACACTTCTGCCATATCTGAAGGTAGAGGGGATTCAAAATGCAGAGGCTCTTTGGTTACCGGATGGATAAATCCCAGCGACTGTGCGTGTAAAGCCTGCCTGGGAAGTAGTTCGAAGCAGTTTTTGATAAAGGCTTTGTACTTGGCAAATTGCGTTCCCTTTCTGATGATATCTCCCCCATATACTGCATCATTAAACAGGGGGTGGCCAATATGTTTCATGTGGGCGCGGATCTGGTGGGTCCTGCCGGTCTCTAAATTGCACTGTACCAAGGATACGTATCTCAACCGCCGAAGGACCTTCCAATGGGTTACCGCATTTTTCCCTTGGCTTCCGTCAGGGAAGACATCCATTATCTTCCTGTTTTTGGCACTTCGACCAATGTGCGCGTCAATGGTACCTTGATCCTCCTTGGGCTCTCCCCATACCAGCGCCACGTAAGTCCGCTCTATGCTATGGTCAAAAAATTGTCTTGCCAGATGGGTCATGGCTTTTTCTGATTTTGCAATCACCAGAACTCCGCTGGTGTCTTTGTCAATGCGGTGCACCAATCCTGGTCTTCCTGAATTACCGGGCAGCTCAGGAAGTTGCTTAAAGTGATGAGCCAGCGCATTCACCAAAGTGCCCGACCAATTGCCATGGGCAGGATGAACCACCATTCCCGCCTCTTTGTTGACGATAAGGAGACTATCGTCCTCGTATAGGATGTCCAAAGAAATCTCCTCAGGCAAGACTTCGAAGTCTCTCTTTGGCTCTTCCATCATCACGGTGATCACATCTCCTGGCTTGATCTTGTAGTTGGCTTTGGTGGGCTCCCCGTTGATCTGTACACTGCCTTCATCTATGGCGTTCTGCACCCTATTGCGGGTCGCATGGGCGAGCCTGTCGGTCAGAAAACGGTCAATCCGAACTGCGGCCTGCCCCTGATCTACCAAAATTCTTTGATGTTCAAAGCGGGAAATTTCCTCATCCTCAAAAAATTCTCCTTCATTATCTTCTATCATGCCGCAAAAATACGGTACCTGTTCAGAAATATTTTGATATTTTTGGATTAAATTAAATACCAAAGCTTGCTGCCCTCTTTCCCCACCCCCTACCAGACCATCGAACTTCCCGACACCAACGCCTATGGCGTCCAACTCACTGTGAAGAGGCTGGACAAAAAACATCCTGAAATCTCTGGAAACAAATGGTATAAGCTCAAGTACAATATTGAAGAAGCAGTTACACTGGGACATGGCCAAATTTTGACTTTCGGCGGCGCCTATTCCAATCATATCTACGCCACCGCAGCTGCTGCAAAAGAGGCCGGATTGTCCTCGATAGGAATTATCCGTGGAGAGGAGATCTTACCTCTGAACCCCACACTTTCACGCGCAGCAGCCTTAGGGATGAAGCTAGACTATATTTCCCGCACCGCTTATCGGGAGAAAACATCTCCTGAACGTATCCACGAACTGAGCAAGACTCATGGAGACTTCTACCTTATCCCTGAAGGAGGCACCAATGCTTTGGCCATTAAAGGCACCCGGGAAATATTGGAGGAAAGCGATTCACGCTTCGACTTCATCTGCACCAGTATCGGTACAGGTGGTACGGTAGCCGGGCTTTTGGCCAGCGCCAAAAAATCTCAAAAAGTTCTTGGGTTTTCTTGTTTGAAAGGGGACTTTATGGAGAAAGAGGTACAACTGCTCCTCGAGAAATATGATATCGATCCCGTCTGTAGTTATCGAATTCTCAGAGACTACCATTTTGGAGGCTATGGTAAAAGTAAGCCTGAACTGATCGAATTCATCCACTATTTCAAAAGAACCACAGGCATCCCCCTCGATCCCATCTATACCGGAAAGATGATGTTCGGCCTAGTAGACATGATAAAAAAGAAGATGATACCCGAAGGCAGCCAAATACTCGTTTTACACACGGGTGGGCTTCAGGGAATTCGAGGCTTTAACCTTCAACACGGCATAAATCTCCAAGAAAGCGACGGGTAGTTGAATGCCTTAGCAGCAATTTTTAAAAACCAATTGAATCAACGGGTTATAGGCGGAGACCATCCTGAGAGGCATTTGGCGTCATAGTCCTCCTATGTTTTTTGGATTTTTTTTGAAACAGGCTCCTGCAAGAATCGCAGCCTGCATTGTGTCAAACCGACACCCTCCCCAGCCTAATGGATTTTGGAGAAGTCAAAAACAATTGTAATATTAACACTTGTAAT
Organism: Cyclobacteriaceae bacterium; assembly: GCA_035307285.1. Classification (GTDB taxonomy): domain Bacteria; phylum Bacteroidota; class Bacteroidia; order Cytophagales; family Cyclobacteriaceae; genus DATGMS01. The sequence goes on along the minus strand of DATGMS010000258.1, from coordinate 371 downwards.
AATTTTTCACATACAAAACCCATTATGATGACCAGTAAATTCAATGCCTGCGAGCACCCGGTGTGAACAAGCGCGAGAAGCGCTTTACTACTCTCCTGTACACCCTTACATGTAGAATTCACCCTGTATGGCGTAAATGGCTAACGTGTATCATCAATATAGTATTTGCTTGACGGAGAGTTGGTACGCATATAATTTCGAGAATGGCCACGAGTAGCGCAATCTGTATTTGTTCAAAATTATTTAAATAAAAGAGAGGTTGTTTTCATCCCCAAGTGCCTCTTTATAAATGAAGGGTGGAAACATCTTTCCAATGCAATGAAAAAAACCCAAGATAATCGTATTTCAAAAGTGAACACTTCAGCCGTGCT
>DATGMS010000257.1:0-4271 GCA_035307285.1 Cyclobacteriaceae bacterium | reverse complement strand
TGTGTCCACAGGTTTGGGAGAAATCTACCAGTATATCATTGATGTGGAAGAGGGCTTTGAAGACCGCTACTCGATCATGGACTTACGTACCATCCAGGATTGGATCGTCAGAAGACAGCTGTCAGGAATCAAAGGTGTGGTAGAAGTCAATACTTGGGGAGGATACCTCAAACAATATGAAGTGGCCATTAACCCTGAGCACCTACGTGCGATGAACCTGGATATCGCCACTGTTTATAATGCCTTGAAAAAGAACAACGACATAGCCGGAGGCGGGTATATTGAAAAGGCCAACGAGAGTTATTTTGTCCGTGGGGAAGGCTTGGTGGATAGCTTGGAGGATATTGAAAACATCGTCGTGGAGAACAGAGAGGGAAGCCCCGTTTATGTTAGAGATGTAGCAACTGTTGGATTTGGGCATGCCAACCGCTTTGGTGCCATTACCGCAAATGGCGAGGGAGAAAAGGTCCTCGGTCAGGTCATGATGCTCAAAGATGCCGACTCCAAGGAAACCATAGACCTGGTAAAGGAGCGCTTGGAAGAAATGAAAAGCTCCCTGCCTGAAGGGATTATCATCAACGGCTTTTTAGACCGCAGTGAGCTGATCGATAAAACCACCCACACCATCGCAGAAAACCTGATTTTGGGCTGCCTAATTGTGGTTTTTGTAGTGGTATTGTTGCTGGGAAATTTCCGTTCCGGATTGGTCGTGGCCTCGGTCATTCCCCTCAGTTTGCTCTTTGCTTTGTCCATGATGTACCTTTTCGGTGTGGATGCCAACCTGATGAGCCTCGGAGCGATAGACTTCGGGATCATCATCGACGGAGCGGTGATTATTGTAGAATTTATTGCCTTTAAGATCACCGAAGAACGGGCCACTCTCCTTCCCCTTTCGAAGACGGAAAAAAGAAAGGCGATGGATCAAATCACCTTTGCCGGTGCTACCAAAATGATGCGGTCAGCGGTCTTTGGGCAGATCATCATTATCATTGTGTTCATCCCCATTCTTTCCCTTTCGGGAGTAGAAGGAAAGATGTTCATTCCCATGGCCCAGGTGTTCAGCTTTGCCTTGATCGGTACCATGATCTTGGGCTTTACTTATGTGCCGGTAGTTTCTTCCCTTTTCCTCAAACCTGAGGATCCCGAAAAACGAAACATCTCCACCCGTTTGCTGTCCTGGCTTGGAGGCATTTATGAGTCAGCTATTACCTGGGCCTTGGGGAAGAAGAAACTGGTACTGGGAGTGGCTGTACTGATTTTACTTTTTTCGGGTTTTATCTTAAGCCGCATGGGAGGTGAATTTGTCCCCACTTTGGACGAAGGCGACTTCGTGATCCAACCCGTGCTAAAAACGGGTACTACCCTGACTAATACCATCCAAACCACCACCCAGATGGAGAAGATCCTTCTGGAATTTCCGGAGGTCCGGCAAGTGGTGACCCGCATAGGGGCAGCCGAAATCCCGACGGATCCCATGTCCATGGAAGAAAGTGATGTCATCATTACCCTAAAGCCGAAAAACGAATGGACGACAGCCTCCACAAAAGACGAACTTGCGGATCATTTTAAGGAAGCCTTGTCCATATTGCCGGGCATTGAGTATGAATTTACCCAACCCATCGAGATGCGTTTTAATGAACTGATCACAGGGGTTAGGGCTGATCTTGCCATTAAGATCTTCGGGGAGGATCTGGACATCCTTCATCAAAAAGCCCAAGAAATAGAGGCTGCGATCCGTCATGTAGAAGGGGCTTCTGATATCATCGTGGAAAAAGTGGATGGACTGCCGCAAATGACGGTAAAATATGACCGCCAAAGAATCGCCAAACATGGGCTGAATGTCAGCGATCTGAACCAATTGATCACCATGGGCTTCGCGGGACAGGCTGCTGGAACTGTCTTTGAAGGGGAAAAGCAATTTGACCTGCTTGTTAGATTTGAAGAGGATTTCAGAAAAGACATAGAAAACCTCGAAATGACTTCCATAAAAACAGCGAACGGGAATTTTCTCCCGCTAAGCGAATTTGCTGACATTTCGTATACAAAAGGGCCGGCCAAAATATCCCGGGACGATACGAGAAGGAGGATCGTTATCGGCGTAAATGTAAGGAACAGTGACCTCCAGACAGTAGTCAACGAAATCCAGATGATTATCAATCAACAAATTGATATACCCACAGGGTACACCATCGACTATGGCGGTCAATTTGAAAACCTCAACCGTGCCAAAGAGCGACTGTCTATTGCAGTACCAGTAGCGCTGATCCTCATCTTTATCTTGTTGTATTTTGCTTTCCACTCCGTCAAGGAATCTCTGATTATCTACAGCGCAATTCCCTTTTCTGCGGTTGGTGGCATCTTGCTGCTTTATTTTCGGGGGATGCCCTTCAGCATTTCTGCGGGAGTCGGATTTATCGCATTGTTTGGGATCGCGGTGCTGAATGGAATCGTGTTGATCGAGCATTTGAAAGAATTGAAAGCACAGGGCATACTTAATATTCAAGAAAGAATAATGAAAGGTACTAGAGAAAGGTTAAGGCCTGTTTTGTTAACTGCATCCGCTGCAGCATTGGGATTCCTTCCGATGGCACTTTCCACCTCTGCGGGGGCGGAAGTCCAAAGGCCTCTTGCTACAGTGGTAGTCGGCGGTTTGATCACCGCTACGATACTCACCTTGATCGTATTACCTGTTTTGTATGCGGTCTTCGATGAGGACAGAAAAAAGAAATCTTTTGGAAGTAAGTTATTTGTCGTGTTACCCTTATTGATGTTGCTTCCATTTCTCTCTCCAGCGCAATCGAAAACAATTAATCTGGAGCAGGCCATAGAGATTGCTTTGGAAAACAATGCACAGGGCAAGGCCTCTTCCCTGCGGGTTGAAGAGGCGGAATCTCTCCTAGGCACAGCATGGGATTTGGAACAAACAGAAATTTTTTATCGCCATGACCAAAATGAGATCGCGGAAAATGGCTATCCCAATGAAGTCTGGGGCATCAGCCAGTCCATACAATTTCCTACTATATATGCCGCCCAAAGACGGATAGGAAAGGCCCAGTTATTGATCCAAGAGCAAGAGCAATTACTGACGGAGCGGCTAATCACCCAGGAAGTTTCCAAGGCTTATTATGAAGTAATCTACTGGCGCGAAGTCAGGAACCAATACCGTTATTTGGACAGCCTATACCAGCATTTCTCCCACGCCGCTGCCAGGAGGTATGAGTTGGGGGAAACAAATTATCTTGAAAAATTAACCGCTGAGGCGCAACAAAAAGAACAGACGCTGCTTTTAGAACAAACGGAAGAAAACATCCAGTCTGCTTATCTACAACTCAACCAATGGATGCAGACAGAAGGAATCGTTGTCGTTCAGGAACAAGCTTTCGTCCCGCTTCCATTAACGGAAATAGACATGGACAACCACCCAGCATTGGTGTATCAACAAGAGGTGCTACAGCAAAGCAGGCTTAGGGCAAATCTCGAAAAACAAAAGCTCCTTCCGGATCTTAATGTGGAGGTCTTCCGGGGAACCAATTCTTTCGCCGACGCCAAGGTCTACAACGGAATACAGGCAGGAGTCGCAATTCCCCTATTGTTTGGTGCACAATCGTCCAGAATCAAAGCGGCCAACCTGCAAACTCAGATCCTTGAACAACAGGCTGGAGATTACCAGGTGAGATTGTCTACCCATGCCAACCAGCTTATTTCCACCTTAAACAAACATCTAAAATCCATCCGTTTTTACGAGCAGGAAGGAAAGGAACTTGCCTCAGAGATGCTGTCACATGCCAATCTTGCTTTTCAAAACGGTGAGATAAATTTTCTCCAGTTGGTTCAATTGCTGGAAAATGCGAAAAGCATCGAACTATCCTATTTGGAAAGCCTCCACGCCTATAACCAGACGGTATTGGAAGTCAATCATCTAATGATCAAACAAGAACAATGAAAAATACATCTTCCTTATCTATATCTCGGCAGTTTGCTTTTTTCATCGGCCTGCTGCTCTTTTCCTGCAATGGTCCCGAAACACAAGAACATGAGCAAGAAGAAGAAGCCTCTATCAGCGAAGAATCGGATCGGGTCACTTTAACCCAAAGGCAGTTCGAGACCTCGGCGATGGTGTTGGGGGGATTTGAGGAATACTCTTTTGGATCCTCGATGAAAATCAACGGAACCATTGATGTTCCACCCGAGGGCAGAGCTGAAATCAGCAACTATTACGGCGGGTATGTTCGGAATCTTAGCATTTTGACGGGGCAACATGTCAAAAAAGG
>DATGMS010000256.1:0-19813 GCA_035307285.1 Cyclobacteriaceae bacterium | reverse complement strand
TCGCGACTTCTTCATGCCACCAGGTGTCTCTCCCCTCTTTCATCTGTACCTCCTGATGGGTTCTTTGGTAAACAATCACCGACTCAACACCCGGTGCATTTTCTACTGCTTGATCTACTACCGCTTTTACGGGAATTTTTTTAGCTCCTCTAAAATTTCCGTCAGAAGTCAAAACTATTTTTGCTTGGCAATCTTCAATTCTTCCTGCGAGCGCATTGCTGGAGAACCCGGCGAAAACCACTGAGTGTATCGCGCCTATCCTGGCACAGGCCAGCATCGCAATGGCCGCCTCCGGAACCATGGGCATATATATAATTACCCGGTCTCCTTTCTTGACTCCTTTGCTCCTCAGGACAGTTCCAAAACGGCAAACTTCATGATATAACTCGTTATAGGTAAGTGTTCGGCCTTCTTCCGTAGGGTCATTCGGTTCCCAAATAATTGCTGGGCGGTCTCCTAGGGTAAATAAATGTTTTTCAAAAATGTTCTCCGTAATGTTGAGCTTTCCATTGATAAACCATTTGATATCCGGTTCCTCAAAATTCCACTCCAACACCTTGTCCCATCTTTTTCTCCAATGGAAGGAATCAGCTATTCTAGACCAGAACTTTTCAGGTTCAGTAACACTTTTTTGATATTCGTGAAAGTACCCGCTTAGGGTTTGGATTTTATCACTCATGGTTCTTTATTTGAGTATTGTAATTGACTGCTGCCTTTTTTGGTGATCTGGACATCATTCTGTTAAATGTCCCGTTGTAACGTTTTGAGTCGGTGAGTCCTTGTACCGAAAACATCTACATATTAAATCAGGGCTTTACAAATAAACAAAATTATTTCCATTAGCGGGGGCTGAAAGAACGAATTTCTCGCCGAGACGGGAAGTCGTAATGGGTTTCAATTTACGCCTATTTATTGCTTTCTGCTTCCCGCCCTACGACGTTACCTGCGTCCGAAGCTGGGCTGAGACTTTTATTCTTCTTTATCGCGAGGATGCCAAGCCACTAGGCTGTTATGCATCAACGGTTGTGCCTCGTGCCCTCGGGCGGGCTCATGTGCTACTTCGCGCAATTAATCAACGCAGATGAATAAACTTATCAGATAAGGGAAAAATTCGGAGAACCTAGAAGAACATTGGCGGGAAATTCCCTAATTTTATCCATACATTTTTAATAATCAGAAAACAGCTCCTTATTGTAAGAGGGCTTTACTATTGAGTTATGAAATTTGAGACTTTAGCCATCCACGGCGGCACCCTCATTGCCGACACCAACCAGCCCGTAGTACAACCTATCACACTTTCTACCACATTTCATCATGCAGAAGGCTCCCCGACTTATTCAAGGGCGGCCAATCCTAACCGCGATGCTTTGGAAAATGTGCTCTCCATGATGGAAAAAGGGAAGGCAGCCGCTGCTTTTTCCTCTGGGAATGCCGCTGGAATGGCGGTCTTTCAGTCCCTGCCCGCCGGTTCCCATGTGATTGCTCCCAACGACATGTACCATGGGATGAGGAAGCAGCTGGAGGAAATCTTTGCGGGAATTTTAGAAGTCTCCTTTGTGGATCTAACTCAGGTGGAAAGCCTAAAGAATGCGATAAAGCCAAATACTAAGCTACTTTGGATTGAAACTCCTTCCAATCCTCTGTTAAAAATAAGCGATATTGAAGACCTCTCAAGCATTGCTAAATCACATGGAATATCCGTGGTCTGCGACAACACTTTCGCTACGCCGGTTTTCCAAAACCCGTTGTTGTTAGGAGCGGATATTGTTATGCATAGTGCAACCAAGTATTTTGGAGGACATAGTGATATATTAGGCGGTGCTTTAGTGACTAAGGTTGAAGACGGACTTTGGGAGAAAATCAAGAATGTGCAAATCACAGGCGGGGCAGTTCCCTCACCTTTTGATTGCTATTACCTTACCCGAAGTATCAAGACATTGCCCTACCGCATGAAAGGTCATGCCGAGCATGCGGGGCAAGTGGCCACCTATCTCACACAGCATCCTAAAGTGGAAAAAGTGTTCTATCCGGGTCTGAAAAGCCATCCCGATCATGAAATTGCTTCCCGCCAAATGTCCGGGTTTGGGGGGATGTTGTCGTTTTTGATCAAAGGTGACGCAGAGGCTGCTGATAATTTTATCTCCCGGCTAAAGTACTTTACCAACGCCACTAGTTTGGGGGGGGTGGAAAGCCTTATTGAGAGGAGGGCAGCTGTCGAAGGACCCGATACCCAGACACCACAGAACCTTATTAGGGTCTCCGTAGGTCTTGAGCATTTGGATGATTTACTCCAGGATATGGATCAAGCCTTCGGGTAAACTAGATTCTTCAGGAGTCATTCCGCTTTGTCCTTAGGGACTGTTCTTGAATTATTTGGTCCCAACTCCTTAATCTTGTCCAGCAGATTGTTCCCTTCCTCTTTCTTGGGTTCTTTGATAGCCCGGATTTTGGTCAGCGATGCCTCAATATCGGCCCCTTGTTCAATTTCAATTTGGGACGAAATGATACTGCCATTAAATTTGCCGGTTGATCCGACCTTTGCGAGGCCTTTTGCATAAAGATCACCTTTCATTTCTCCCATTACATGCACTTCTTGGGCTTTTATGTTTCCTTTAAGTTTTCCGGAGGCACCTATCATAACTTTTCGCTCAGAAGATATATTTCCCTCCATGGTGCCGTCAATCCTAACATCATTAAGGGCTTCCACATCCCCTTTCAGCTTTAAACCCGCTGCAAATACCGATATCGAACTTGCCAGATTATATTCTTCCTGATTTTTCTTATCACTATTCCACATTTCTTGTATTTGTTAAAGTGAGATTCCAATGAATTGCCAGTATAAATTCTTTTTGTCCTACAAATTGCAGATTTTTCGGTTGCCAGCTCTATCCAGCCCAGCCCTCACGGTCTAAGCTGCGGTATTGTATGGCCTCTGCGAGATGCTCAACTTTTATGTTTTCGCTTTCGGCCAGATCGGCAATTGTTCTGGAAACTTTAAGTATCCGGTCATAGGCTCTAGCAGAAAGACCCAAACGTTCCATCGCTGTTTTTAATAAGGTTCGGCCCGCTTCATTGATTTGACAGATTTCCTTTACCATATGGGAGGGCATCATCGCATTGCAGTAAATTTCTGGGGATTCTTTGAATCGGTCTATCTGCAACTGTCTTCCGACAATGACCCTCTCCCGTATAGATTTACTGGATTCAGATTTTCTTGTAGAGGTCATCTCGTCGAACTTCACCGGTGTCACTTCGACATGAAGATCAATCCTATCCAACAACGGACCGCTTACTTTGTTTAGGTATTTCTGCACCACCCCGGAGCCGCAGACACATTCTTTTTCGGGATGGTTATAATAACCGCAGGGGCAGGGGTTCATGCTTGCAATCAGCATAAAATTAGCCGGATAGTCGACAGAAACCTTGGCCCGGGAGATGGTTACCCGTCTTTCTTCGAGAGGTTGCCGCAGTACTTCAAGAACTGCGCGTTTAAATTCCGGCAGCTCATCCAAGAATAATACGCCATTATGGGAAAGTGAAATCTCGCCGGGTTGAGGATTTCCCCCTCCACCTACCAGAGCGACATCGCTGATAGTATGGTGGGGAGAGCGGAACGGGCGTTGAGCAATAAGGGATGCATCGCCTCCCAATTTACCTGCTACAGAATGGATCTTTGTGGTCTCTAACGCTTCTTGCAGACTTAGCGGGGGAAGTATGGAAGGCAGCCTTTTGGCCAGCATGGTTTTGCCAGCTCCTGGCGGCCCAATCATGATGACATTGTGGCTCCCGGCGGCCGCTATTTCCATGGCTCTTTTAATGTTTTCCTGTCCTTGTACATCTGCAAAGTCAAAGGCATACTGATCTATCGAATGATAAAATAGATCTCTCGTATCTGTTATTAGTGGAGCAATGTCCATTTCTCCCTCAAGGAATTTAATGGCCTCTTCCACATTCTCTACAGGAATGATATCCAGGTTATTCACTATGGACGCCTCCTTGGCGTTTTCTTTGGGAAGAATGAAACCTTTAAAACCTCTCTTCCTGGCTTCAATGGCTATGGGAAGGACTCCTTTGATAGGGCGGAGCATACCATCTAGGGAAAGTTCTCCCATGATGATGTATTGCTCCAGATCCTTAAGTTCGCCCTGTTCTGACGCTTTAAGAATACCCAAAGCTATGGGAAGATCATATGCCGATCCTTCCTTTCGGATGTCTGCAGGAGCTAGGTTAATGACGACCTTCTGGCGCGGCATTCGGTAGCCGAAATATTTCAGAGCTGACTCTACCCGCTGTTGGCTTTCCTTCACCGCGCTATCAGGTAAGCCTACCATGTAAAAATTGGTGCCTTGGCCTACATTTACCTCGATGGTGATCAGTTTTGCATCTACCCCAGACACAGCACTACCAAAAGCTTTAGCTACCATTTGCAGATGTTTGGTGAAAAAAAAAGAACTCCCAAAGGGAATTCCAATATAATGATTTTAAACTAAAGCGAATAGTGCCCTATTTGAAATTTTCTCTGGGGCGGATGCCTGAACCATCTCTTTCTTCGTCTGAAATATCAACCCTCTTAACGGCCGGTGCTGGCGTTGGAACGTTTTTTACCCCACGCTCCATGTCATAAAGCTCAGCTTTAAGCTGATTTTTTTCCAATTCGAGCTTTTTTATCCGGCTGTTCTGGCTTCTATCATGCATTGATACCGATGCCCAAGAAATAAGAAACAGAACCAGTCCGACCAACAGCCAGATGACGACTGTTCCTGCTGTCAGTTCCTGTACTCCGAAGCCGTTCCGCACGCTATCAAACATAAGGAAATACACTAATGCTACGCCGAAAAATAATGCTACCAAAAGCTGAAATATTCCACTTGCCTTTTTCATATCATTTCTTGTTTGGGTTTTTTTATTTCTGGGATCTTTTATCAGCCTTGCATTACCCTTGCTGTTCTCCCCATCTGGGGGTCTAATAACCTCAAAAGGGTTGACAGGTCTTATTTAAAAGATGAATTTATTTTAATATAGATTGTCCTTTCGGACAAATAACTTCAAATCATTCCTACAAGAATACTTACCAAAATTCTTGCCACTACTACTCTTTGGTACTTTTTAACCATCCCATCCGGTTTCTTCAGCGATTCTAGTTCGGTTTATGTTCCAATCTAGTAGTTAAATTCCTGCCGGCTGATGTTCATCCTGACCGAAAGTTGGGAGTAATGATCCGCTTGTGGTGTCTCTCCAGAGATATCATGCTTTCTGTAAGTATGGCTTAAATCCATGAAAAGACGATGCTTCAGCATGTATGTCCCGGTCAATGTACCCATTAATACCCGGTTTTCCACCCCTTGTCCAATCCGGTTGCCAAACAACGCTGTACTTTGCGTGGTTCTGTTTTTCAGTATATCCCCCCCGAGATTGGATAGCGCGTCAGGGTCGGTCCCATAGTACTGATATAAACCCGTAGCATTTACGTTTAGGCGAGGCAACGGCTGGTACCTAAAAATGGCCACCGCCTCTCGGAAATTGGCACCTCTTGGATGCGTCAAGGGAGTTCTGTAGTTCGAGAAAGACTGGTAATCGAATTTTTCTTGGTAGGTATACGGTCGAGCTTGATTATATTCCAACTGCAGATCAAGGTTTGGGACATCAAATAGCGCTATGTATTTATAGCCCAGCTGCAACGCATGTTTGTTTCGACTAGAGTTCTTCCCATCTATACCGAAGAATTCGTTAAAGACAAATTCATCCAACGCGAATTGTCCATACAGCTGCATGGACGGGTAAAAATTCCATTTAAAATCTGCCCCCAACATTACTTTGTCAGGGGTGCCAAGCTGATGTTCCACCCATCGGTAGAAGATAAGGGGGTTTAGATAATTCCAGTCCAACTTGCTGGACATGACGGACTCAAATACGCCGACGTTTAGTTTCTGTCCTAGATCGATACCCAATCTGTGGTGGGAGAACCACTTTTTGGGATACCTACCATCTGTAGGCCTACCTCTATTATAGAATACATCAGCATTCATTTGAGCCCAAAGATTGGTGAGATTAAATTTCCAGACCCTCGTGTTCAGCTTAAAGAACATGTAGGGGTTGGAGAAATCAGATAGGATCATCGATCGGTATCCTTCTCCTACAAAGTTCCTGTCCTGCCCCATTTGGGCAGCAATATGCCGGCTTACCTGGAACGTCAGATATCCTGTAGCAGAAAAATAGCTGAATCCGTTGTCTCTGTAAGGCTTCCAGAAACCTTCTCCAGGAACAGCCCCATTTTGAAGGGCATAACGATGAGCCCAAGGGGGGAGCTGGGTATCGGTGGTAAGAAAGGAGGTGAAAAAGCCTATTTTCCGGTCGATGCTTCCCCTCAGCTCAATCCCTCTCGTGTTTCTGAATTGGAAATTGGATGCTCCTGGAACTTTCCCGCCGCTAAAGTAAATCACCGGGTTGATGTGGAGATCCAACACGCTGTCCCTGTAATGGAAGAAGTCTGACGGTTTTCTATACAGTCTCTTCCAAACCTTTTTTGAATCAGGGGTTTGCAAGGAGGAGAACTCCCAGTTGTCGTTTCCAAGAAAGTCGAAGTTAAACCTGTCGACTTTGCCCCATGCAAGGGAGTCTTCTCTCAGTACGTCAACATAGCCAGCAATATCATCTCTGCGGTAGGGCTTAAACGTGCTATGAAAGTGATTGCCGATCCCTTTTTGTAGAATTCCATACCGGTCGATAAGATGATAACTGTCTCTATCAAAGGGAGCATACGCGCTTTGTGCTTCCAGTTTTATTAAGGGGATGAATGATAAAGCCGCAAAAAGTAAAATTCTCTTCATATTTATAGGGAGCGATCGCATATCAAAGCTGATGACACCCAAATCTATTAATAAATTACCAAATTAATCCCTATCGTTCCCGATTAGACTGGGTTCAAAAGCTTCAGTTTTAACCCCGAGGTGATTTTTCATAATATTCATTGATAAACATTTGGAGAGGCTTAGAAAAAAGAATAACTTTGTGCCTCAATTTGAATAGGCGGCGAAATATAGATAATAGGTAATACAATGAAAAAAGACATTCATCCAAACTATAGAGAAGTAGTATTTTATGATACTTCCAGTGAGTTTAAATTTTTAACTAAATCTACCGTAGAGACGAGCGAGAAAATTACTTGGGAAGACGGTAAGGAATATCCACTGCTTAAAGTGGAAGTAAGTTCTGCTTCACACCCTTTCTACACAGGCAAGAAAATGTTGCTGGATACTGCTGGTAGAGTGGAGAAATTCAACAGAAGATACAAAAAGGACTAATTAGTTTCCTCAGTGTTTATAAGTAAAGTCTCTTGGAAGTTGTTTTCCGAGAGACTTTTTTATTTTTGTGTTATGGATCAGGTTATTTTATTTGATGACCCCGCCCTGCGTGGTGGGTTGCTGCCTTTTACTTTTACCCGTCCGGTGGGGGAGATTAGGGTTGGCATTTTAAAAATCCGGGAAAAGTGGGAAAAGTATCTAGGGTTAAAAGGGGGGTATTTTACCCAGGAATATCTTAGTGAGAAATTTACCTTTGAGCATGTTCCCTCCCTTTTTATCAATGGAGCTTTATGTCCAGAGCCGGATTTGTTGTCGGCCATTGGCAGGCTCCGACCGGAACAGGCGCTATGGCATGAAAACACCTTGCTTGCACTCCCATTGATGTCGCCACAAACTTTTTCGCTCGAAATAGCCAAAGAAAAACAGGCCGTTCGGTTCGACGGTAAAATCACGTTGATCCAGAAAACTTGGCATATATTTCAAAACAATGCCGCTGAAATCGTAAACGATTTTGAATTGATTACGGCAGGTAGAACTTCTGAAGGAATCCTAGATAAGGCTACGGTTACTTACAATCAAGGAGCAATTTTTGTAGAGAAAGGCGCCAATATCCGTGCGGCGGTTCTCAATGCCGAAGACGGCCCTATATACATTGGGAAAAACGCTAAGATAGAGGAAGGGGCCTTGATAAGAGGCCCTTTTGCACTTTGTGAGGGCTCAACCGTAAACATGGGCGCCAAAATGAGGGGTGATACCACGGTGGGTCCTTTTTCCAAGATTGGCGGTGAAGTCTCGAATAGTGTTATCTTTGGCTACAGCAACAAGGGACATGACGGATTCATGGGCAACAGCGTAATCGGGGAATGGTGCAATTTTGGAGCTGATTCCAATATTTCCAACCTGAAGAACAATTATGCACCTGTGAAAATCTGGGATTATATCAGGGGTGGTTATACGGATACAGGCCTGCAGTTTTGCGGTTTGATGATGGGGGACCACTCCAAATGTGGGATTAACACCATGTTTAACACCGGCACAGTCGTCGGGGTTGGGGCTAATATTTTCGGGGCGGGATACCCCAGAAATTTTATTACCTCTTTTGCGTGGGGCGGTCCATCGGGATTCAGCACTTACAACTTCGGCAAATTTCAAGAAACAGCTTCTAAGGTAATGGAACGGCGAGGATTGGTGTTTGATGCACAGGAAGAAAAAATCCTCCAAAAGGTATTCAAGCTGACCCAGGCCTATAGAATATGGGAAAAAGATATTTAATTATTATATAAAAATGCAATTCTCGTCTATTCCTGGATTACATGATATCAAGGATAAGCTAGTCACAGCTATTCGGACCAACCATCTGGCCCATGCGCTCCTACTTCATGGGCCTGAGGGTTCGGCCAACCTTAAAATAGCGATTGCCCTCTGCGCCTATCTTATCTGTGAAGATCCGGGAGACCATGATTCTTGTGGGAAATGTAGCTCTTGTCAAAAGATGGCTAAATTAATCCATCCTGATGTGAGTTTCACCTTTCCTGTACCTAGCAAAACCAAAGAGGAGCAAAAAAGGGAAGAAGAGAATAAATCGGAAAACATATTGGTTTCTTGGCGGAGATTCGTGCTTCAATCAGGTTACGGAAATTTGCAGGATTGGATTGCGCACAATGCTTTTACTAAGCAACTTGCTATATCCAGAGAAGCTGGAAAAAATATTATTCAAACGGTTGGTCTAAAGTCATTTGAAGGAGGATACAAGATAATTGTCATTTGGTACCCCGAGCTAATGCACCCCACGGCCGCAAATGCGCTCTTGAAGGTGCTTGAAGAGCCACCCGAGAAGACTTTATTTTTACTAATAGCTAATCAACCTGACCAACTGTTGAATACCATCCTTTCCCGAACCCAGAAAATTTTAGTGCGAAGTTTCAGAGACGATGAGGTGAGGAGCCAATTGTTGTCAGAGGGTCTTTGCGGCGAGGAAGTGTCATTGCAGATTGCTCCGCTGGCTGATGGTAGCATGAGGGAAGCGTATAGATTGGTAGAGCAGACATTGGATGAAAACACCAGTAAATTCAGGGATTGGATGCGAATTTGCTATACCCTTGACTTCAACGGCATTGTTTCGCAGGTTGATAAGTTTAGTGAACAAAACAAAGATGCACAGAAAACGCTTCTGCTTACCGGCCTGAATACGTTAAGAGAGGGCTTGTTAGTTAAAAGCCAACTGGATAACTTGATGCGAACAGCGCCCTCGGATAGGAAATTTATTGAAGACTTTGGCAATGGAGTACTGACAGAAGATAAAATCCTTTCTTTGTACCGATTGCTGAATGATGCACATTACCACCTAGAAAGAAATGCGAATGCGAAAATACTTTTTGCAGATCTTTCTTTCAACACAGCGCGAATACTGAGAAAGACGACTTAATATGAAACTGATTATAGGGAGAAAGGAGAAGATTTCGCTTGAGGAATGGGGCTTATCGAGAATTTCGGCCAAAATTGATACGGGGGCCTATACCAGTGCAATCCACTGCGAGTATGCTCAAGTAAAGATGATAGGGGGCAAAGAAGTTCTCGAATTCATTCTTTTATCACCTTCCAATAAGCATTTCAAAAACCAGCTTATCACGACAGAACATTTTAGTAGAAAGAAAGTAAAGAATTCATTTGGGCAGGTTGAAATAAGATACAAAGTAACCACAAAGATCAGTATTTTTGGTAAAGTGTTCGATGGTGAGTTTACCCTGTCTGAACGCTCAAAAATGAAAAACCCCATCCTTCTGGGACGAAAAATCCTGAAAGGGCGGTTTCTGATAGATGTAGACCAGGTAAATCTATCAAGCCATAAAAAATAAATTAATGAAAATCGCCATATTGTCCCGCAACCCAAATCTTTATTCTACCAAACGGCTCTATCGTACCATCCAGGAAGCTGGTCACGATGCCTTAATCGTAGACCATTCTCTTTGTGACCTAATCATTGAACAAGAAGGACCGTCCATTATCTATAAGGGGGAGAAACTGCTGGATATTGATGCCATTATACCAAGGATAGGGGCTTCGGTCACTTTTTATGGAACCGCGGTGGTGAGGCAATTTGAGTTGATGGGGGTTTTTTCCGCCATTGAATCCCAGGGGATTGTACGCAGTAGGGATAAATTAAGAAGCCTTCAAATACTCTCAAAAGAAGGTCTTGGAATGCCTAAAACTGCTTTTACGAATTTTTCCAAAGGCGGTGAAAAGCAATTGGTCGAACATGTCGGTGGGGCACCGTTGATCATCAAGCTATTAGAAGGAACCCAAGGCCTTGGGGTAGTCTTAGCGGAGACAAAAAAGGCCGGTCAGTCGGTTATTGAGGCTTTTCATGGTCTGAAGGCCCGCATAATTGTGCAGGAATTTATTAAAGAAGCAAGGGGAGCTGATATCAGGGCATTTATTGTCAATGGGAAGGTGGTGGGAGCCATGAAGCGGCAAGGAGCAGAGGGTGAGTTCAGGTCAAACCTGCATCGCGGTGGGAAAGCAGAAATAATTAAATTAAGTAAAGCTGAAAAAGCCGCAGCGCTTAACGCGGCCAGTGCGTTGGCTTTGGATATTGCTGGAGTGGATATGTTGCAATCGGATCGGGGGCCGTTGATTTTGGAAGTCAATAGCTCTCCGGGACTGGAAGGTATAGAAAAAGCGACAGGAATTAATATTGCTGCAAAAATTATAGAATTCATTGAGGAGTCGGTGAACAAAAAAGTGTCAAAAAGAAAAACTAAAGGATTATGAAGCCTATACGGATAGGGACTAGGGGGAGTAAACTGGCCCTTTATCAAGCACACCATGTTGCAGGGCTTCTTAAGCGTGAGGGGCTAGATAGCGAGATATTTCCTATTGAAACAAAAGGAGACAAGATCCTAGACGTTTCTATTTCCAAAATCGGGAGCAAGGGTGTATTTACGGAGGAATTGGAAGACAAACTGGCGGAGGGATCAATAGATATCGCGGTCCATAGTGCCAAAGATATGCAATCGGTTTTACCCGATGGTTTTGAACTTATCGCTTTTACAGAAAGGGAGAAGGTAAACGATGTGATCCTCAGTCATCGTGCATCGATAGAGTACCGAAATCCTGATGTTCCGCTTGTATTAGGCACCTCTGCCACCAGAAGGATTGCTACCTTGAAGCATTTTTATCCCCATATCCAAACAGTGGAAGTGAGGGGGAATCTACAAACCCGTATAGCAAAAATGGAAGATGGTCTTTGCGACGCACTTCTCTTGGCTTATGCTGGGGCGCACCGCATGGAATACGACCACCTGATCAGACATGAACTTTCCTTGGACGAGTTTACACCTGCAGTAGGGCAGGGAAGTATAGCCGTTGAGATCTACCGTGGCCTCGATATATCCCTTCAGGATAAAATCAAAGCTGCTGCCCACCATGTCGAAACAGGCTACCGCTTGCTGGCGGAGAGAAGCTACCTTGCCGTGTTGGAGGGTGGATGCAGCATTCCTGTTTTTGCCTTGGCAAGCATCATGAATGGCGAACTTTCCATCAAGGGAGGAATAATGAGCTTAGACGGAAGCCAAAGAATCAGTCATCAGGTCACAGGAGAGCTGGAAAATTCTGTAGAACTCGGTCAACAACTTGCCCATAAAGTCCTTAGTTCTGGAGGGGACAAAATCTTGGCTGTCATCAAGAAAACGTTAAATAAGAATGATCAATAGACTATTGCTGACGCTGTTCTGCGTAGGCATTTTATTTGCCTGTAAAACAGACAAGGATTATCTCATTACTATAGAAACACGCCACGGTAATATGTATGCGATTCTTTATGATGAGACACCCGAGCACAAAAGGAACTTTATTAAACTGGCCGAGGAGGGAAGGCTTGATTCGACGGAATTTCATCGAGTGATACGGGATTTTATGGTGCAGGGAGGTGACGTGTTCGGGAAGGAGAATTTACCGCCAGACGAATGGTATACTTTGCCCGCAGAACTAAATCGCGACTTCATCCATGAAAAGGGTAGTATTGCAGCTGCTAGGCAGGGTGACAGTATAAATCCGGAGAAACGATCTAGCGGTAGCCAGTTCTATATTGTCCAAGGAAGGAAATACAGCAAGGCGGAATTGGAAACGGATATGGCTAAACTGCAACAAGCATTTATGCAGTTTCTGCAACTTGGGAGCAACAAATCTTTAATGGATCAATACACGTTCTTGTACGAGAAAGGTAATTTTGCTGAGCTTTCAGAACTCATGATAACAAAGAAAGAAGAGATGGAAAGTTTCTTTAATACCAATTTAGGGAAAAATATCAGGGAGAACCAGTTGGAAGCGTATACTACAATTGGAGGAACTCCTCACTTAGATGACGAATATACTGTTTTTGGCAAGGTTATAAAAGGAATAGAGGTAATAGACAAAGTTGCAGAGGAGAAAACTGATGCTCAGGATAAACCTCTGGAGGAAATTTACATGAGGGTAAAGGTCGAACGGCTAACTAAAAAAGAGATTTCACAAATGTATGATTACGTATATCCACAACAAAATGAATAAGCCGTTGCTTCTTGTAACGGGAGCAAACGGGCTCTTGGGGCAAAAATTAGTAGAAAGGCTATTAGAGAAAGGCAACTTCAACGTACTCGCTACAGGTAGAGGGAGATGTAGGCTCCCTCAAGAATGGACAGGATACAATTACGCCCAAATGGATATTACTGATCCTTACCAGATTTATGAGGTTTTTTCCAAATATAAACCTAAAGTTATTGTTCACTGTGCATCGATGACCAATGTGGATCAATGCGAGACAGATCGTGACGAATGTTATGCCCAGAATGTAAAAGCTGTTTCCCATCTGGTAAAGGCTTGTGAAATAAACAACACACATTTGATACATCTCTCGACCGACTTTATATTTGATGGAAAGAATGGTCCCTATAAAGAAGATGATTTGCCAAATCCCATCAATTACTATGGAGAGACAAAGCTACTCTCGGAGGAAATTGTTAAAAAATCCTCCGTTGATTGGTCGATTGTAAGAACTGGATTGGTCTATGGGATTACCAATGACATGAGTCGATCCAATATTGTGCTTTGGGTAAAGGGTGCTTTAGAAAACGGGAAGGAGCTTCAACTAGTTGATGATCAACTAAGGACACCGACGTTGGCTGAGGATTTGGCTGAGGGTTGCATCTTAATTGCCGAAAAAACGGCGACAGGGGTTTTTAACATTTCTGGAAACGATTTTCTTACTCCCTATGATATGGCGCTGGAAACCGCCAGCTTCTTTAATTTGGATGAATCAAAAATTGAAAGATCCAACTCTTCGGTTTTCTCCCAAACGGCCAAAAGACCTTTAAAGACTGGTTTTATTATTGACAAAGCTACGAAAGAGTTGAATTATTGGCCACGAAGCTTTAAGGAAGGGATAGCCTTATTAGCAAAGCAATTAAAGTACAGCCTGATCATCTGATCAGGCTGTACTTGCTTTTCTTACACAGCAATTACCAGCTTCTAAACGTGTTGTTTGTAGGCTCAACGGCTGGGCGGATAGCGTTTTTAGTTTCAGCATTCACCGGTTTATTTTTTCCCGGGCCATTTTCTACTTCTACTTTCTTTTCTTCTTTTTCCTTTGGCGGATTAACTATGGCAAAGGTTTTCTCCAAATTCGGGGATTTAAGCTGAACCGTCCCTTTTTCTTCTTCTATTTCTCCGGAAGGGGCGGTCCTAATGCTAGTTTGCAGTTGTGCCCCCTTTTCAATAAAGATTTGGTGAGTGAGAATATTTCCCGAAACCTTCGCAGTAGGATAAATGGTAGTCTCGCCATTAATATAAAGGTTCCCTATTACCTCGCCGCTTATGCTGATCTCACCCGCTAGGATATCTCCAATAATTGAGGCTTTCTCCCCAACTACTACCCTCTTATCGGTTCGGATATTACCTCTTAAGGTTCCGTCGGCCCGTATATCGTTTTTTGAAATAATATCTCCCGTCAGTTCAAAACCCAAGGACAGAACAGTAACCTTACTTGCGTTGACAATCTCTTGGCTTTTTTTGCTGGATCCAAACTTCATTATCTAAATGCCTTTTTCTTGTTTAAATGTTGTAAGTATGGTAGAACTATTGCCCAAATCCAAGCCCACGGCCTTGTCTTTTGCACCTCCATTGAGGGCCAAACTATTATAACAATATCCGATGGATGCCAGCTGTTCCGGATTCGTAGGAACATGGACATTTAAAACTCCATCGAATTCTTCTTTAATAAGATTTACCAAATCGGAATAGTTTGCACCGCCTCCAGCTAGGTAAAGGTCCTCGGTTTTTGCAAAATCCGTGTCAGTAAATGCCTTTCTTAGGGAGGGTGAGATAACATCTCTAAAGTACTGGGTCAATACTTGCTTTCTTAGGTCGCGTAGATCAATTCTTTTTCTGTTTAGGAAGATGGTTCCATCACTGAAGTATTGGTCAATTTGATGCTCGGTCTTTAAATCGAGATAATATTCCTTCTGAAGTTCCCGAGTTATAAGATTAACGGCATACCTCAATCCAAAAGTCGAAACACTTGAACGCTGCACCAAACCGCCTTCGGTGCTCAAGATGGCTTCCATCGTACCGTATCCTAAGCTGATGACGAAAAAGTTTCTAGAAGCGTTCTGCTCGGTCTGTCTTACAGCTATGCTACAGCCCACTACTTCCGGCAAAACAGCCGCTCGATCGACTTCTACGGCCAGTTTCTTCTTGCCTCCGCCACCGAAGGTATGAGTATCAAATTCTATCAAATGCTCCTTTTCAAGAAGCTCATACGCTTTTTCTTTAAACACCTGGAAGGTAGAAAAAGGAAATCCAGTGGTAACTGTAATGGGACTTCCAAGTTTTTGGGTAGCCAGTAATAATCCTGACTGTAGAAATATCCTGTAGTCATCCTCGTCGGGGGAGCTATTGATGTTCCTGTGGGGAGATGTTCCTTCTGACAGGGCCAGATCGCCTACTAAATAACCTATATCATTATGAAAAATCTTCAACCCTGAAACCAAGTCCCTCGCTACATTTCTTAGTTCAAGATTGCTGCTCTCAAAAACACTCGGGTATTTTATTACTTCTATCATCTGGATGTTATTATAACAATTAGTTTTGATTTTATTTCAATATCGAGACGCCTAGACATTTTGTTGTAAACTATACATGTCGAATCCTGTGGTGACCTACAAAAGTAAATTTTTCATTCATCTTTTACCATCTCTTGCTGGAAATTCTTTATAGTGACAAACAAAATTAAAATATAGTCGTTATTTATGAACATTCAAAAAAACGGTTCGAAATGGCTGGACTGTTCGCCTATTCCAGAATCAGTTAGTTCTTGCCTTGGCAGGGATTTTGTCAAAGGAGATGTCAAACGTCTAAAAAATTAAAACGTATGAAAATCAAAAATTTATTCATTGCTGCAGTTGCTTTTCTTGCAGTTAGCACTGTTAGCGCACAGGAGTTTTCAATTGGGCCTAAAATTGGTCTGTCCCAAGGTAATGTAGAGGTGAACGGTAATGGATTCTCAAAAGGAGACAGTAAGCTTGGTTATCATGTTGGACTGTTCGCTCGTTTAGGCGGGAATTCTATTTATTTGCAGCCTGAGGTTTTATATACCAATACAGGAGGCGAATTTAAGGAGGTTCAAGGTTCTAATGAGGTAAATTATGAAGCATCATTCAACCGGCTGGATGTACCAGTGTTAGTGGGCCTAAAATTTGCAGATTTTTTTCGGGTACAAGCCGGCCCGGTAGCCAGTTTCCTGCTTAATTCTGATCTCGCTCAGGATGGTGCTAGTTTAAGTAGCTCTACTATGCCGGATTATAAGAAATCTACAATAGGATATCAGGCAGGGATAGGTGTAGATGTGGGCAATATGATTCTTGACCTAAAATATGAAGGGCCGCTGGGCAAAGTGTCTGAGAACATAGGAGGGTTAACAACGGATCAAAGACAAAACCAACTGATTTTGTCTTTGGGAATTAGGTTGTTTTAATTCTGAAATTGCCAGATAGAAAAAGGGAGAATCATTCGGTTCTCCCTTTTCCCTACTATTGCTTAGGTTGTTGTTTAGGATACACATACTTTGATCTTCCCTGTGCATCTTTCAGATGGAAGTAGATTTTATCAGCGCGGCGGTTTAGGAACTTGTAGTCTTTAGAGAATCCCGCAGGTTGGTCGATATATTCAGATTTAATTTTATTGTTAAACTGATCGTAGATGTCCACCGACATTCCTGGCTTTTCTAGTCCTACCACCAGCAAGGTGATGGTGTTTCTATCCTTAAATTTACCATAGGCCATAAGGGGTTTAACTATCTCTTTTTTTTCCACAGTTTCAATATCATAGACAGCAATTTCTTCTTCTGTTTCTATTTTCACCTGATAGTCCCCCGCAGGTAATCCCGACAGATCATAAGGTACTGTCACTGGCTCCTTGGTTTTGTATTTGGATTTCACAACAAGGTCCCCTTCTGCGTCTAGAATGGAAATAAAGACTTTTTCCATAGGTTCTTTAAAGGTGATCCGTACTTTTTTGTGGCTCGTGCGAACAGAGGTCACTTCCATTAATGTGGCATCGGTTGATTTTGCAAAAGAAAAGAAAGAAATTCCTAATGTCATGGCGGAAATTAATAGCATTTTCATGGTTTGTTATGTTTTATTGTTGATTATCGATTCGTACACCTGCCTTAATACGAATCCTGTACCATGAAAATGTTCGGCAGAAAACCAACTTGAAAGAGGCGCCCCTCCCTTTCAATGTAAAAAAATTGGCACAGAAAGGTTTTATCTGTTTACAAGTTCAGAGCGGGAAGGTGTCCGTTTTTTTGTTACGGAAGCGTACAGTTTACCCCCGTTTTAGAAGATAAAATTGTGAAAGAGAGATTTAAGAGAGGTAATTGAAAAAGGGGGAGAAAAAATAATTTTTTTTAAAAAAATATATCGTGTTGTAAATCTTCACTTTATGGCTGTTTTCATGTTCGGTAATGAACAGCTGGTTGTGCTTTAACAATACAGTTACAAGCAAAAAGGGACTCCCTTCGTACGGGAGTCCCTCTTATGAATGCTTAGTCTGTCTCCGAACCTTCATGGTAGTGATAATTGGAGAGCGTGTTATTTTGAAGAAACGTATCGTCCGTAGCCATTTTTGTTGGTCACCTCGAAGTGTATATCTTTTAAAGAAGATACTTTTTCGAATTTGAATACTTTCCCGAAGGTAGTTCCGGTAAATTCTTCCTGGTGTACCATACGTCCTTTATGGAATACTTTGATGGTTTTCTCGGTGTCATCAAGCGTCTTCACCAAAAATGCGAGGTCATTATCATTGACCACCTTGGTTTTTGAGTAGAAGGGCGAAGCAGTAGCAGATGATTCCAAGGATAGTTCAAAATTTTCCAAGGTGCCATGTTCCTTGCTATAAACCTCTACAGAATACTCGCCGCTGGCCAAGGAATTCAAGTCATAATTTTTCTTGGTGAATTTTCCGCTGGTAATGACATCCTTAAAAATGACATTCCGTTGCTTGTTCTTAAAGGTTACGAGCACTTTACCTTCTGGAATTTCAAGAAGTTTCAGCTGTATTTTTTTATCTCCTAATTCTTCCAGAACGACATTGGGATTGTCCAGATCTCTGGTGATAGAACTAGCTTGTGCGCCTATAGAAAGGCACAATGCGGTCAATGTTGCAATAATTAATCTCATCGTTTTAAATTTTTAAAAGGTTTTAAAATTGGTATAAACCCCTTGACAATTTTGTTAGTAATAGTTTGTTGAGGTTAATTATTTTGGGTAATTGGTTTCTACCTGAAGGCACCACAAACATAAGCCAATAATTTTTACTTTGCAAATTTCGCAATGAAATTATATTATTGTTAATTATATGATAAAAAATCGATGCAATACTTACAAATTACATAACTCACGTTTTGAAGGAGATTCACATGGTGTCTCGGTGTGGAAATGAAATAATATTCTGAATTATTCTCTTTTTCCACATTATGAGTATACAAATTTATTTTTATTTCCCTCAATCGAAATATCTCCTAAAATACTGTTAACAAAGAAGGTCCCCAAATGCTTCCCATGGAATTAAGTGATAGCTTTGTGAATACGTTCTACCAAATCATTAAACATTGTCCGGAATTTACATCCATATCCCCTTTTGCAAGCAAGCTTGTCATTATTGTGATTTTCACTTTAGTACCAACACAAGTTTGACCAAGGAGATGGTTAAATCAATCTGCAAGGAACTGGAATTGCAAAAGAATTATTTAGGAAATGCCTCCGTCATTAAGACGGTTTATTTTGGCGGTGGTACACCTTCCATATTGAGCATAGAACAGATTGCGGAGATAATGGATACGGTGCGCCAGCATTATCTATTGGATTTACAAGAGCTTACTATAGAAACTAATCCGGATGATCTAACTCCGGAAAAGTTGATCGCCTGGAAAGACATAGGGTTTGACAGGTTGAGTATTGGCATCCAGAGCTTTGACGAGCGAGTCTTGCGCTTTTATAACCGAGCCCATAATGCCCAGGAATCTCTAATAGCCGTCGAAAGGGCAAAGCAAGCTGGCTTTGAGAAATTATCGATAGACTTGATGTATGGCTTTCCGCACCACAACCATGAAATATGGAATAAGGATCTCGATACAGCTTTGAAGCTTGATCCCGGGCATATCAGTAGCTATGCCTTAACTATCGAGGCAGATACTGCCTTGGGCAAATGGACGGAAAAGGGGAAATTTATTCCTGCTTCCGAAGATTTTGTTGCCGAACAGTTTGAGTGGATGCAGGAGACACTCGACCAAGCCGGCTATGTCCAATATGAAATTTCAAATTTTGGAAAGCCCGGTGCTTTTGCTGTACACAACACCAATTATTGGATGGGCATCCCGTACCTGGGCGTCGGCCCTAGCGCACATTCTTTTAACGGGAAAAGCCGGCAACATAATCCTTCCAACAATATTAAGTACATAAAATCCCTCGAACAGGGCCTTCTTTCCTTTGATTATGAGGAGATTGATCTATCTGAGGCTCTAAATGAGTATTTGTTAACCTCACTGAGGACCATTTGGGGTGCTGATGTGTTGTTTATTCTAGACAAATTCCAAAAGAATTTGCTCATTGAAAAAGATAAGGAGATAGGCCAACTCATAAAAGAAGACTTGCTGAAGGTAGAAGGCAGTAAAATTTTGCTGACCAGAAAAGGAAAACTTTTGGCAGATGGCATAGCGCTTAAACTTTTTCTTTGATTTTATCCCCTACCTTTGGTGCATGAATAAATACAAAGATACCTCTGGCCGGAGAAGTAACATTTCGCCATTAAAGGAAGTCTTTGAGGAGCTTCTGCAGGCTTATTCGCTCAAAGACCGCTTCAATGAGAGAAAAGTCATCAGTGCCTGGGGTGAAATCATGGGTAACACGGTCGCCAAGCGGACCTCCGAGATCACGGTGAAGGACAAGAAGCTTTATGTTAAATTAAATTCAGCACCTCTA
>DATGMS010000255.1:0-5107 GCA_035307285.1 Cyclobacteriaceae bacterium | reverse complement strand
CAAGGGGTATTGCCGCTATATTTTACCCAAGACACAGAAGTAAGTATAGAAGTATTAAAAGCCCTATATGCAGCTGGGATCCGTATGGTGGAATACACCAACCGCGGTGAGGCCGCCCTCCGTAATTTCAAAAAAATGGTTGAGATAAGGGACCAAGAGATGAAGGATCTCTATCTGGGGATTGGAACCATCAAAAATGCCCAAATGGCGGAAACTTACATAGCGGCAGGAGCGGACTTTATCATCTGCCCCGGGCTGATTGAAGAAGTGGCTGCGGTAGCCGACAAAGCGGGTATGCTGTGGATACCCGGATGTATGACACCTTCCGAGATCATCCGGGCCGAAAACCTGGGTGCCAAGATGATAAAGCTTTTCCCCGGAAATATCCTGGGACCGGAATTTATGGGCGCCATCAAGGCTTTGTTCCCCGATCTGTTGTTTATGCCCACAGGTGGGGTTTCCCTGGATTCGGAGAATATCGGTAAATGGTTTAAAGCGGGTGTATGTGCCGTAGGAATGGGCAGTAACCTGGTCAGCAAGCAATTGCTGGAAGAAAAGAACTACAGCAAGATCCGGGAACTGACCGAACAGGCAATTGCCATGGTAGGGGAGGTGAAATAACCGGATGGTCCAATAGAAAGGCGGTAGAATTTGCCACTTTATCAAGCCGTTAAGAAAGGGTTCGAATGTGAAATTTCGAACCCTTTTTTTGTAATGAGGAATTAACGGATCTCTGGTTTTCTGGCTATGCTAAGTAGGGGGGGGTAGAAATCCCGGGATCTGAAATCGGAATTTCGCATCGAAACCATTTTATCGTGTTAACCTACTATGTCAGCGAATGCAGGCAAGTTCCTCAACTCCGTACAAATATCCCCAATGCCTCCAAAAGCTGGGGATTGTCATATAGCGCCACCTTTGCGATGGTGTCAAAGTCATCCATCCATTCCTTAAGTTCCAGCAGGAGGCGGTTTTTCTCCTGGGTAGCATCCTGCAGCTCCGCAAATTCATTGTCAAAGCCCGATCTGGCGGTAAGCAGCTCCTGGAGCTTGTCCAGACATTCGGATACGGTGTCTGAATTGATGTCAAGTGGGAGAACAAGCTCCTGTAGGTCTGGATTGTTTTGGATAGTCTCGTAGAATTGCCCAAACCGGTCAAAAAACTCATTGTACCTCGTCGGGAGCCTGCCGCTGACCCCGAGGCGGATCAGGATGTCCGGCTTTCTTTTGAAGTAGATCCGGACCAGGTCCCGGTGTCTTTTAAATAGAGCCTGCAGCTCTTCGAACAATTGGCGGTAAGCATTCGAAGCCAGGCGGGAATCGATGCCTTCTTTTTCGTGTCGGTCTTTTTGTCTGCTGGCCCTGTCATGCATGTTGAGGCCTTCCTGCAGCTTCTCTTCATTCATGCCGAACTTCGCTATCCTCGACCTGATTTCGGCATTTGATGCTGCATTGACCAACGCTGTCCTTGAGCGTTCCAGGAATTTTGATTCTGAGGGAACTAATCCAATACCCATAATAATAAAATTTAGAAGAGAACAATATTTGAGTAAACTATCTTCAGAATTTTAGTACGTTGGCTTAGCAAAAAGTAAAACAATCCATCTAATATAAGTTTTTTTTCACATTAAAATACTTGTGGGATAAGAAACGATTTATTTTTTTGCAGAATTATCCTCGTTCGCTCCGTTTTATGGCGAGTTATTGCGGGAGGTAGGTGACTTACCAAATTTGATTGGGGATATGGTCGGGAGATGCTCAGATGGCCAAATTTTATGGATGGTTTGGGCGGTACAGCGGGCCGCCAGGCCGGAATATAGCCGATTTGGGCGGTAAAATGGGCGATGTACACGGTTAGTAGGGCGGAATGGCCGGAATATAGGGCAGATTGGCAGGAATATGGCCCGGTGGGGCGGTTTGATGGTTTAGTAGGTAGGAATATAGGCTAGATAAATAGGAAGATGGAGGAGATGGGCGGATATTGGTGCTATGATTAGGCCGGGGGTAGGAGGATTGAATGAAATGCCTAAAAAAAATTTGGGCCGTCTGTATTAATATTCCAAACTATATTGAGCCGTTGAGAAGTTAAGGAACACTAAGAGAATAACTTAATGTTCCTCAATACCTGAATGGTTAAAGTTTTTTGCCCTAGTAGGTGGGGACACCGAACGTGGCATTGGATGGCGAAAATCGCGTTATATTCAATACCAATCCCACTGGATCAGATTTTGATATAAAGAACGCAGGCATGGGAGGAGCCCTCCCTTTACAGTTTACAGTGTCATTTCTAAATCAACAGCCATGTCAACAAGAAGAGATTTTATGTCAACAAGTGCGAAAGCAGCAGCCGTCGCCGGATTGGCTCCGGTAATTCCTGTCTTTGCGGGAGCCGATCCTGTATTTTCCGGAGGATCAGCCGGGGAGCCAGCTGGTCAAAAAGACCAAAAAAGAAAGAAATTTAAACTCGAACAGAACTTCGGGTTGGGAGGGGTGGCCATAGGAAATGCCTTCCGTCCCACCACTGACCAGCAGGCTCAAGAGGCCATGGAAGGGGCTTGGGAAGCCGGGGTCCGGTATTTCGACACTTCCCCATGGTATGGCTTGGGACTGAGCGAGCGGAGGTTCGGACATTTTCTCCACAACCATAAGCGGGAAGATTATATTCTTTCGACCAAGATAGGCCGCCTGCTAAAAGCATCCAAGGATATTCCCCCGACCATGTGGCAGGAACCTTCTCCCTTCACCTACGAATATGACTACAGTGCATCGGGGACAAGACGGTCGATTGAGGACAGTTTGCAACGTCTGGGGATAGAGAGCATAGACATTGTTTTTATTCATGATCTGTCTCCGGATAATGGGGATATGAAAGACAATTGGACGGAATACTTTAAGATTGCAGAAAAAGGTGCCATGCCCGAGCTGACCAAGATGCGGGAGGAAGGACTGATCAAGGCTTGGGGCTTGGGGGTAAATACGGTTGATCCTATACTAAAAACGCTTGAGGTCGCCGATCCGGATATTTTCCTTTCTGCCACCATCTATTCACTGATAGAGCATGAAGATGCCCTGGATCGACTGTTTCCGGCCTGTGAGCAGCATGACGTGTCCATTGTTTCGGGAGCGGCGCTGAATTCAGGATTCCTCGCCGGCATAGACCGGTACAATTATTCCACGGATATTCCCCCAGCCTTTTTGGAGAAAAGGGAGAAAATAAGCCGTATTGCCCAGGCACATGGGGTGGACGTACGGACAGCGGCCTTGCAGTTTGCTGCCGCCCCGGAGGTAGTTGCAGCTGTCATTCCAGGCACACGTCACGCCGATCAGGCCAAAGCCAATGTAGCTTCCATGACGGCAAAAATTCCGGTGGATTTTTGGGAAGAACTTAAAAAAGAGGGCCTGATCGCCGCCCATGCGCCGACACCTAAATAGCGCTTAGATTTTTAACAGAAAGAAGGAAGTGCAAATCACTTCTTTCTTTCTATAGTTTTTAACGCGGCAATATCGCCCCAATCTTTTGGCCTCCCGGATGCTTCTTTGTTTTTGATAAATTCTTGGACATTGATGAAGCTGACGCTAAGATTTCCAACACTCCCTTGAACTTTGTTCTCATAAGCTTCATCAAAACCGATTCCGGAGATGGAATTTAAGATATCTATTCTAAGCGGAGGATATCCTAGTTGAGTGACAAAATTATTTTTTAAAAAATCCTGCTCAATTATCCCTAAAGACCCAAAGCCAAAGTCGTTAATAACAGCGATCATCTTGGAAGCATTTTCCTCACTCGGCTTAATCCAAACATCTAAATCGCCTGTATGTCTTGGCCGGCCGTGATAGGCGAGGGCATGAGCCCCAATTACCATATATTCCACGCGGTGGAGATTAAGTAATTCAATAAAATCGATAAAGTCCTGCTCAAATATCATAACTCTCTATATTGGACTACTTTTTCAATTTGTTCGGGAAATCCCCCTTCCTTCCAGTAATAGTAATTTTTTCTTAAGCGGGCGACTTCCGCCAATCTCTCGGCAACAGACCTGCTTAGCCAAAACATCACGTCCAGATGGTCTTCATCTTCCATTGGAACCTGATTGACAACCATTGCGATATCTCTTCCTTTTTTCATTTGGTGAATCCTTGCGAGTTGAAAAGCAGTAACTTTTCGAAGTTACGAAAAAAAATCACGAAAGCCATTGGCTCTTTGCTTCTCGGGATTTGCAATCCCGAACCTGAGACAAAAAGAATTTTCAATCATAGAATCGGGGGTTGAGGAATTGATTTGTATGTCTGCTGTTAGTAGGGGAATTAGAAATCCCCTCTATCTGGATTCGGAATTATAAATTCCGAATAGCCTTGGGTTTGCAATTCCGAATAGCGTTAAGGGTCAGCGTTCTGAAAGATCAAGAAGGCTTTTTCGGATGCCATAAAACTCACCGCAACTGACCAGGATTTGTCATCTTTTCAAGGATTTGACGTTCTTCCCTGTACCTTTGCTTATTACTGGAAAAATAGAGGATGATGTTTAAAAAAATAGTAGGCATTGAGCCGTTAAGTTTGGTTCCTTCTGCGGAAAAGCAATTACACGACTTTGCTCATGAGGTGGTCTTGTACGATGATATTCCTGCCGATGTTGAAGAGATTGTAAAGCGAATTGGAGATTCCGATGCGGTCTTGCTTAGCTATACTTCGACCCTTGGCAGGGAGGCATTGGAAAAATGCCCTCACGTTGAATATATCGGCATGTGCTGCTCCCTGTATTCGCCAGAATCCGCCAACGTGGATATCCGCTATGCTAATACGAGGGGAATAACGGTGACTGGAATCCGCGATTACGGGGACGAGGGAGTTGTGGAATATGTGGTCAGCGAACTCGTCCGTTGCCTTCATGGCTTCGGAGCCAATCCAGACGGAAGCCCCGCCGTGCCCTGGGACGGGGTGCCAAGGGAAATAACCAGATTAAAGGTCGGCATCGTCGGATTAGGCAAATCCGGCGGGATGATAGCCGATGCGCTTAGTTTCTTCGGGGCGGAGATTACTTATTTTGCCCGCAGCGAAAAGGCAGAGGCGCGTGAAAAAGGATACCGTTTTATGCCTTTGGGAGAATTGCTGTC
>DATGMS010000254.1:0-2539 GCA_035307285.1 Cyclobacteriaceae bacterium | reverse complement strand
CTGTTTTACTTAAATATCCTGTTCCTGTTCACCTTGCTTGGCCTGTTCATTTACCGGCTGGTTCAATTCAAGCAACAGGTGATAGCAGATTTCAAGAGCTATCAGAAGGGTCCCGGATTCTTTACCCTTGTAGCTGCCCTTTGCATTGTAGGAAATCAGTTTATTCTTTTATTCCAATACCTCTTGGCTGCAAAGATTTTATTGGCATTGGCCGCTGCAGCCTGGCTTTTCATCGGCTACGGGTTCTTTTACAATATTACCGTCACTGAAGATAAAAAAGGGCTAAAGGACGGCATAAACGGCACTTGGTTGGTGGTGATTGTAGCCATTCAGGCCTTATCCGTCCTGATTTCTTTCTTATCAGAAGAAGATAGTGCGTTCGTTCCCGTGTATCTATTTGTGGCCTTGTGCTTTTTTCTGCTGGGATGTGTGTTTTATCTTTATATTATGTCCCTCATCATTTACCGCATCTCATTTTTCCCCTTGAATGCTGGAGAACTTGGGGCGCCCTATTGGATCAATATGGGAGCGACGGCTATCACCACGCTCGCTGGTTCCATGCTTATACTTCATGTGCAAAAGGTCCCTTTTATTATCGAAATCCTACCCTTTCTGAAGGGCTTCACCTTGTTGTTTTGGGCAGCGGGCACCTGGTGGATTCCTTTGCTTATCATCTTGGGAATCTGGCGTCATGTAATCAAAAAAGTTGCTGTCCCCCTTTCTCCTGATGGATATGACCCTTCCTATTGGGGAATGGTCTTCCCCTTGGGAATGTACACCGTCTGCACTTTTCGTCTAAGCGAGGCCTTGGACATCCCGTTTCTAAAGCTTATTCCCCACTACTTTATTTATATCGCCCTGTTTGCTTGGGTTGCTGTAATGATTGGATTGATTAGGACCCTTCTGTCTTATTTCAAAAGCAGTGGTGACCCACATCGAATTTAGAATGATTTTAAATTCTTTGCATAAAAGAAGCTTTTACACTATTTATTTTTAAAATAGTTATATTTAAAGAACTACTACCTATATGCCAGCGCGAGTAGGTATGGTCGGTCAAATTCGGGTCAAAAGAACCTTACAACTATGTATAGACTTTTCCAGACTTTAAACAAAACCGCACTTATTAAAGCTTTTATAGCAGCAACGCTAACCGTCGTGCTGGTGTTGATAGGCTCACGAAATTTACAAAACTTTGATGCTGCCTTAATTGCCTACCTCATAGGAACGGTTTTCGCCGTCTTTGGCATAGCTTATCGCTATTCTGTCTGGCTACAAAGACCCCCTACCCGTTTGTACTGGAGAAGAAGCATGCAGTTTCTCTTCAGCAAAGATTTTTTGCCCTATCTTTTTCGTTCCATCCGACTGTTTTTCCGCAACATCTTATTCCAACGGTTCATCGCTTATCGCAGCAGAACCCGATGGATAGGCCACTTCTTGTTAGCGACAGGTTGTTTGCTCGCTTTTGCCATCACCATACCGCTGACCTTTGGATGGATCCATTTCATACTAAAGCCTGGAGACGATGTCACCTATTACGCCATGCTGTTCGGTTTTGAAGCGGGATCCTTTGCCTTGGGATCGCCTCTTGCCTTCATTGCTTTTCATGGGCTGGTATGGTGTTCTGTGTTGGTAACCATAGGGTCCGTGATCATGATGAAACGACGTTTTACTGATGGAGGGCTAATCGCCACGCAGACCTTTGAAAATGACTGGCTTCCCCTTATCCTGCTTATTGCGATTTCGGTGACGGGATTGGGAATATCTTATGATTATACCTTTTTGCAGGGAAAGACTTACCAGTTCATGGCGGTAACCCATGCCATCACCGTGATTTTGTTTTTGGTATGGCTTCCTTTTGGGAAGTTTTTCCATGTATTTCAGCGACTCGCACAGTTAGGCGCCAACCTTTATAAAACAGAAGGGAAGCGACGAGGCATGGCCACCTGTCCCCATACCGGAAAGGAGTTTGCCACCCAAACCCATATTGATGACCTGAAAGAAGTGACGCAGGTCTTGGGCTTTGATTTTAGAAAAGCAGACGGGACGAATCATTTGGACTTAAGCCCCGAAGGAAAACGCTCAGCATTGGCAAAAGCACATTTTAAAGCCAGGCAGGAATCTGGTAAATTCTTTGGTTAAAGAGTAAGAAAATATTTATGGCAAAGCTTCCCATTTCTGTTGATAAAATTATTGAAAAATACGGTCCGCACAAGGCCTATCCCCCTCAGACTGGCTTTACCGGAACCCATGAACCAGACAGGTTGGTGAAAACCCACTGCTGCTATTGTGGAATGCAATGTGGGATCCAGCTTAAAGTGAAAGACGACAGGATTGCAGGCTTTGAACCATGGATGGAATTCCCTTTTAATGAAGGGCGCCTGTGCCCAAAAGGGGTTCAACGGTATGTCCAGAACAACCATCCTGATAGACTACTCCACCCTATCCAACGTATCGAGGGTAAGGGATTTGACACCATCGACTGGGAGCAGGCAATGGGCAAAACGGTCAGTGAGATCAGAAGAATCCAAAAAGACTACGG
>DATGMS010000253.1:0-4317 GCA_035307285.1 Cyclobacteriaceae bacterium | reverse complement strand
GCCGTAACCAAGTGCTCATAGTTGGACCATATCTCTCGACCGGCCATCAGACCGAATTTTGCATAGCCGGCAACATTTACCCTTTGGTTGGAGGAATTGTTGATTTGGATTTCATAGACATCATCCTGGAAGCTACCATCGCTAAAGGCACTGCCCAAATCTGCATTAAGATCCATGATGTCCCCTTTCACTACTGCTTGGGAAAGAAAACCAAAAGACCATTTGTTAACAAGAAAGCCAAATGATGGCCCCAACAAATGAACCTCCGCGCTTACATTAATAGGATCTTCGGCACGGTCTAATGCCAGGTCTAAAAGATCACCTTCTTTTATAATATCCTGAAAAGAAAGAACATTGTTGCTTGCGGTTGCTCCCACCGCAAACAGGTTAAATTCAACCTGTCTGGAAAGGTGATTCAATTCGGCAGGGTTCATTGCCGCATGGACCATCCCTTTTCGAGGACTGTTTTGTATGCCTATAAAAGAATGCTGTGAATAGGCAAGCGTGGTTAGCAAACAGATGCTGGTTACAAGTAGAGTTTTTTTCATTTTTCTATGTGGTTGATAAATTAATAGGGCGAAGCCGTCTATTTTGACGGAATCGAAAAAGTCTAGTTTCTAAACATACTAGCAAAAATCCCGATCCAAGATCAGTGGACTATATCATGTTTTTAAAAGGTTTCATCTTGTTTGATCATAAAAGAGCAGATCAAAGATAGTTGAGGCGTCTGTTAACTGAAATACTCCTTTAGGAGTATTTTTTATAAAATCTCAATGTATATCAAGAGTGTAACTTGCATCATTCATGTAAAAATACCTTTATCCAAGGAAGCCATTTAGAACGATGAATGGTAAGCTTATATCCATCCTTCACTTACACCGCGAGCCACTAGATCTACTGCATTTTTGCATCCGGATTTGCCCAAGATGTTTTTTCGGTGGGTTTTCACGGTCAATATCGAAATGAATAATTGATCCGCTATTTCATTGGTGTCTTTGCCATCTGCTATCAACCTAATAATCTGCAATTCCCTTTTTGAAAATCTATTTACGGGGATCATAACACTTTTTGGGCAATCTTCTTGGCCATAAATGTCGATATTGAGAAAGGAGGGTTCGCCTCCCAATCCGATCAAGGAAAGCTTCTTATTGTTGATTTTGGCTAAATGGTTAATGTTTGTGTGAATATTGAGTGATTTTCCGAAATTGCCTTTCTCATCCGTAGTCAATATTAATGACTGATGATTATAAAGTTGGTAGTCCCCCGAGGATGTTTTAAATCTGAAGTTATAGGAGAACTTGTACCTCTTGATTTTTTCTACGCCAATGGTATTTTTTATCAGGTCAATTGCCACCTCTTCAGCCTTGAGGACAATTGTCAAGTCATCAGGATGAATAAAAGCCAATATGTCATTCACCGATTTGATCTGCTCAGGATCAACTCCATGTGCTTCTTTGAAACCTTTACTGATATCTGAGATACTGAGGTCGTAAAAGTCGATGATATAATAATAGAAAGGACCTACTGCAAAGGCTTCACTCACAATTTCATTAAAGTCAATAAGCGGCAATTCGGTAGGATCTCTTTTCTCCTTCACCAAATTTTCCCACATCATATTTAAATGTATAATTTGATTTCGCATAAAATATCCATCTAAAAATTGAAGAGATCCATTTTCTCAAAATTATCTACCAAAAAAGGTGCTTGACCAGTTTATTATCAATTGGAATGATGACATTCTCTATGTCTAAATATAGCGAGAGATTAGATTTAATCTTACTTTTTTTTTACAAAATGAGAGCGATGCCTTTGCCGTGCTCTCGCCCGTGGTTAAAATGAGAAATAATTTTTCACGAAAATAAAGTGAGATAAAATTGTCCCTATTTTCTTGGCGTGGTTGAATTTCGCATATTTGCACTCAATTGAAATCACCTGTTTGTAAAGGTGACATGTTTTATGAAGATGAATATAAGGAATGTCTGAAAAATCAATCAACATTACGCTGCCCGACGGGACAGTGAGGCAGTATGAAAAAGGAACTTCAGGGCATCAAATCGCTCTTAGTATCAGCGAGGGTCTTGCCAGGAACGTCCTAGCAGCCAAAGTAAACGGGGAAGTCTGGGATGCTACCCGGCCGATAGAAGAGGATGCATCTGTCCAGCTTCTGACTTGGAACGACAAGGAAGGAAAATCTACTTTCTGGCATTCTTCTGCCCACCTGATGGCCGAGGCCTTGGAAGCCCTGTATCCGGGTGTCAAATTGGGAATTGGTCCATCCATAGAAACCGGTTTTTATTATGATGTGGATTTTGGCGACAAAACCATAGATGGCGCGGAATTGGAAATTATCGAAGCTAAAATGGCTGAACTCGCCAAAGGAAAAAGTGAATATATCAGGAAGGAAATTTCCAAATCTGATGCTTTGGCTTATTTTGAAGAAAAGGGAGATGAATATAAGCTCGATTTGTTGGAAGGACTTGATGAC
Organism: Cyclobacteriaceae bacterium; assembly: GCA_035307285.1. GTDB lineage: Bacteria > Bacteroidota > Bacteroidia > Cytophagales > Cyclobacteriaceae > DATGMS01. Next base: position 1,832 of record DATGMS010000253.1, on the reverse strand, counting down.
GGCACTATCACTTTTTACGAACAAGGCAACTTTGTAGATCTTTGCCGGGGTCCCCATATCCCGAACACCGGCTTTATCAAGGCGATAAAACTGTTGAATATAGCGGGTGCGTACTGGCGAGGCGATGAGAAAAATAAGATGCTCACCCGTATCTACGGCGTAACATTCCCAAAAGCCAAAGAGCTTCAGGAATATCTTGCCTTTCTGGAAGAGGCCAAAAAGAGAGACCACCGAAAAGTAGGAAGAGAATTGGAACTGTTCACCTTTTCTGAAAAAGTAGGAATGGGCTTGCCGTTATGGTTGCCCAAAGGAACTTTGTTGAGGGAGCGGCTTGTGAATTTCTTGAAAAAGGAACAGGACAAGACGGGTTATCAACAGGTCATCACCCCCCATATAGGACATAAGGCTTTGTATGAGACTTCCGGCCACTACGAAAAGTACGGGAAGGATTCGTTCCAACCTATTGCCACACCGCATGAGGGAGAGGAGTTTTTGTTGAAACCCATGAACTGCCCCCATCACTGTGAAATATATAAATATAAGCCACGATCCTATAAAGATCTTCCGGTAAGATATGCGGAATTCGGAACGGTGTATCGGTACGAGCAGAGTGGGGAACTCCATGGACTGACGAGGGTGAGGGGATTTACGCAGGATGATGCGCACATTTTCTGTCGGCCTGACCAGGTAAAGGAAGAATTTATTAAGGTTATAGATCTGGTACTTTACGTATTTAAAGCCTTGGGCTTTGACAATTATACCGCACAGATTTCTCTTCGGGATCCCGAGAAGAGCGAGAAGTATATAGGAGGGGATGAAGCCTGGGATAAGGCGGAGTCGGCCATCATTGAAGCGGCTGCCGAAAAGGGGCTGGATACGGTTTCTGTTTTGGGAGAAGCGGCTTTTTACGGGCCGAAGCTGGATTTTATGGTCAAAGATGCTTTGGGCAGAAGCTGGCAACTTGGAACTATACAGGTTGACTATCAGTTACCGGAGAGATTCGAATTGGAATATGTCGGTTCAGATAACCAAAAACATCGGCCAGTGATGATCCACCGGGCGCCATTCGGCTCTTTGGAGAGGTTTGTTGCCGTATTGATTGAGCATTGCGGAGGTAATTTCCCCTTATGGCTGGCTCCAGAGCAGATCAACATTCTTCCTATTTCGGAAAAATACACGGCCTACGCCGAAGAAGTAAACCGTTTTTTGGATGAAAATGACATATCCGGTGCAATAGACAACCGGGATGAAAAGATCGGAAGAAAAATCCGTGATTCTGAAATGAAGAAGGTGCCTTTCATGGTCATTGTAGGGGAGAAGGAACAGACAGAAGGAAAGATTTCAGTCCGAAAGCATGGGGAAGGGGACTTGGGTAGTTTTACTCCCGAAGAATTTGTTAACTACTTTAAAAAGATCATTGCAGCATCATTGGGAAAATAATATTAACCATGAAAAAAGAGTTGCATTATTGATATTTAAAAAAATATCCGATATTTGCAGTTAAATCATTAAACCAACCATAAAATTTTGAGAGGAAGAAAGCCGTTTAAACCGAGACAAGAAGAGCCATATAAAGTAAACTCTAAGATTAGAGCCAGAGAGGTGAGGGTAGTCGGGGATTTTGTAGAAGGTGGCAATGCCGTACTTCCGACAGAAGAAGCCATAAAACTCGCCAAAGAAAATGACCTTGATCTCGTAGAAATTTCTCCAACTGCCGTTCCGCCTGTTTGTAAGGTGATCGATTATGCAAAGTTCAAATACGAACAGAAAAAGAAGCAGAAGGAAATCAAATCCAATGCTGCAAAAACTGTTTTAAAAGAAATCAGGTTCGG
>DATGMS010000252.1:0-3202 GCA_035307285.1 Cyclobacteriaceae bacterium | reverse complement strand
ATCGGTGACGCCATTTCCCATGCTGTTCTTCCCGGCGTCTGCCTTGCCTTTATGTTTGCAGGAACCAAAAACCCTTATTTTATTGTAGCGGGAGCTTTTACGACAGGCGCATTGGCAACCTATACCATTTCATGGATCAGCAGGGAAACCAAGTTGAAGGAGGATACGGTAATTGCTTCTGTACTTTCTGTATTTTTCGGTGTAGGAATCGTCTTTATGACCAAGTTGCAGCAAACCGGCAATGCCGCCTTATCCGGCTTGGATCACTTTCTCTTCGGAAACGCCATATCCATTGTGGGAGAGGACATTTGGGTGTACGGGACTTTGGCTGCTACGACAATTTTCACCCTCTTGTTTTTCTATAAGGAGTTTAAATTGTTGATTTTCAACAAGGATTTTGCCATTTCCGTTGGACTCCCAGTCAAAAGGCTTGAGTTCATTTTTAATTCCCTGATGGTGTTGGCGGTCGTTACAGGCATACAAGCCATTGGGGTCGTATTGATGGCCGCCCTGTTGATTACCCCCGTCGCTGCTGCCAGAGTTTGGACGGACAGATTGGGCCGTATGCTAGTGATTGCCGTTGCAATTGCCCTCTTTTCTGGAATAGCAGGTGCCTACATTTCCTTTACGCTGCCCAATATGCCCACTGGGCCTTGGGTGGTGGTAGTTCTGTCGGTGGTGGCTTTTTCTTCTTTTTTCTTTTCCCCCAGAAAAGGTTTGATTACCCGCTGGTATTCCAAGCGCAATTACCAAAGAAAAATACATGCAGATCATATCTTAAAAGGATTGTACTACTCTTGGGAAAGACAGGAGAAAGGATTATCCCTAACGACTATAACGCAGAATTTCCCCCACAAGAATGCACAAACGTTAAACTCTATTAAAGCTTTAACTAACAAAGGATATATTAGTGTAAATCAGGGAATAGTATCACTTAATAAAAAAGGATTGAGTGAAGCAAAAAGGATTATCCGGCTCCATAGGCTGTGGGAACTTTACCTGACGGAATACATGAGTATTGCACCTGACCATGTCCACGATATGGCCGAAAAAATGGAACACATCCTTACTCCTGAAATTGAGGCCAAGCTGGAGGAAAAGCTGAATTTCCCTGCAACTGATCCCCATCAATCCATTATACCACGAGACCAATGAGCTTTGACCAAAACGCATTTCTGATCATTTTTACCGGCGCTTTGATCGCCGTATCCTGCGGGCTTTTAGGGACCTTTTTGATGCTCCGAAAAATGGCCATGACAGGCGATGCAATATCACATGCCGTTCTTCCGGGGATTGTTATCGCATTTCTGATTTCGGGTAGCCGGGAAGGCTTTGCCATGATCATCGGTGCCGGACTGTTGGGTGTTGTAGCTACGGTACTGATCGAATATCTGGTGGCAAAAGTTAAACTTCAGGCGGATGCCTCCATAGGGGTAACCTTTACATTACTCTTCGCTATTGGTATTATTTTAATTAGTGCTTTTGCCAAGCAAGTGGATTTGGATCAGGATTGCGTGCTGTATGGAGAAATTGCTTATGTCCCTATCGACTTATGGATCACTTCCGACAATGCTGTTATGGGGCCACGGGTTCTGTATCTCGCCATAATCAATCTGGTTTTGGTCCTTTTGTTTATAGGTCTGTTTTTCAAAGAATTGAAAATTAGCACCTTTGATGCCCAATTCGCTGCTACGGTAGGATTTTCCACCGCAGCCATCAATTATGGCTTGATGGGAATGGTTTCTTACACGACCGTCAGTTCCTTTGAAGCAGTAGGCGCTATTCTGGTGGTTGCGTTTCTAGCCGTCCCCCCTGCTATTGCTTATCTCTGGACGAAAGATTTGAAGAAGTTGTTGGCGCTTACCGTTGGGATTGGAATAATGATTTCATTCTTTGGTTACTATTTGGCGTATGCCATCAATAGTTCGATTGCTGGAGCCATGGCGACCGTTGCCGGCATGATGCTGATGTTTACGATTATTGTACAACGAAAGAAAGTGCAGGTAGCACTTAAAACCAAAAAGAACCTAGATCGAACCCAGTCTCTTGAGACTTTTAATATAAAAAGCTAAACGGTAAAAGATATAAACTTTTATTCTAAACATCCGAGGAATTGAGGTTCATTAAGTGTGATTCTCTATGTATTGATTGTTAGCATTTTCATTTTGAACTTCCCGTACCGCCTGTGGGTTTCAAAATGAATAGGATTCAGTTAAAAGACTTATCTTAGCGTTCTATTATTAGCGAAAATTTCAATCCCATGAAAAAAAACATATTCCTAGCTATGTCTTTGTTTTTAAGCATCGGTGTTTTTGCGCAGGAAAAAGAGATCAAATGGCTGTCCTTCGAAGAGGTAACGGAACTGGCGGCAAAGGAACCCAAAATGATCCTGGTAAAAGTCTACACCGACTGGTGCGGCTGGTGCAAAAAAATGGACAAAGAAACCTTTACCGACAGCCAGGTAATTGACTATGTCAACGGCAGTTTTTATCCGGTTAAAATGAATGCAGAAGATTCCGGTAAAAAATTTAAATTTCGTGGAAGGGAATACACGGATGCCACCATGGCCCGGACAATGCGGGTGACCTCCTACCCTAACTTTGTGATCATGGACGCCGCCATGGAAAATATCACGCAGCTGCCTGGATATCGGGAACCCGATGCCTTTTTAACTTCCTTAACCTCTCTACTCGAAAATTTCAACCCATAAATGAGCTTTAACATCAGTGAAAGGGAAGATACTATTGTTGCCTTGGCAACTCCCCAAGGGGTCGGAGCTATAGCAGTAATCCGTCTGTCCGGAAAAGACGCCATCAAATTGACCAATGGGATCTTCAAAGGAAAAGACCTTGAAAACCAAGCCTCCCACACTATCCACTTTGGCAGCATCCGTGACGGGGAGAAAATTATAGATGAAGTGTTGGTCTCGCTTTTTGTTGCTCCCACTTCTTTCACCAAGGAAAACGCGGTAGAGATTTCCACCCATGGGTCTTCGTACATTGTCAACCAGGTGATCAAATTGCTGATCCGGAATGGTGCAAGACCGGCCAAGCCAGGGGAATTTACCCAAAGGGCATTTTTGAATGGGCAATTTGATTTGGCGCAGGCCGAGGCAGTGGCCGATTTGATCCATTCAGACTCAGAAGCCTCCCATATGGCGGCGATGAACCAGATGCGCGGCGGATTCAGCGGAGAAATCAAA
>DATGMS010000251.1:0-5691 GCA_035307285.1 Cyclobacteriaceae bacterium | reverse complement strand
CTGCGTGAGTACGTTCCATAGCTCCCATACCAACCTGCCGCTGTACACGCAGTGAAGGCCCACGCCAAACAGGAACAATAAAAAACACCGTTTGATAATATGCCGGAAAACTTTGCTCCACTCCCCACCCTGAGACAATCGCTTAGTGAGAGAAAAGGGCATAGCCACACCAACGATAAACATAAAGAAAGGCTGGATGAGGTCCCAAAACCTCAATCCGTGCCAGGGATGATGAAAAAATTGCTCCACCAACCGAGATTCTGGAAATAACCCATCTAGCGCCCGGTAAATCAAAGCAGCCTCAGCAATTAACAGAAACATGGTCAGCCCCCGATAAACATCAAGGGAAAGAAGCCTTGTCGACTTTAACTCCGGTTCAATAACAGCCATAGTAGGAGAAGGTAAAAATAATTCTTGACGGACACTATCTTTCAAAATCGAATATAATCATATATTTTATTTTGAAACCCATCCTAAAAAAATATTATTGAGCAGTGTCTTTTGAATTACGCCCTACCATTCTTCGTGACAAAGGCAAATACGCACCACATCCTCCAAATACCACATAGGGGGATGTTGCTTCCAAGGTATGTTTGCCTCACTGGAAATTATCGTTATTTCTCTCTTGAAGGTATATAAATAAATAGCGCAAATCAAAAGGAACAGGAAAAACCATTCCCGACTTATTGCTTAAGATACTCAGCCTGCTTCTCCTGCTTTGAAAAACGGTAACCCCAATCAAATTCTATCGCTTCAAGAAGGGCAACCCGCTCCGGATCCAGTGTCTCCCGCTCGTTTCTCATTCTGCTGACCCATTTTCCAAGCTTGAGATCTTCCTGCCATTTCACGGGAACTTTGGTATGACCGTGTTTTTGCTTAAAGGCCGTAAGACGTCCGTACATTTCTTTCCAAGGGACCACATTTCGTCTGACAAGGCTCCAATCAAATCCAATATCATCCAACAATTCAATTTTTTGGATTTCCAGACTCCCTTTATTTACTCTCGTTCTATAGACCCAATCCGCTAATTTATGGTTTTTGGACCATTGAAAAGGTACTCGTGTATGTCCGAATTTATTCTTGAAATCAATAAGTGCATCGTACATTTTCATCCAATACCCTTCCTGAATACTCCATGGAAACCGAATCTCATTAAGCCGATCCATTCGTTCTTGGGATAATTTCCCCTCATAGAACGCCTTACGCTGCCAACATGTCCATCGCTGAAGCACCTTGTTTACTTTTAGGGATACTTGGCAGGTGCCATACTTATTTTTGTAGGCTTTAAGTTGTTTAAAAGAAGCCTCCCACTTTTCATCATTAATAGCCTTGAGTTTCTTCTCGGTGTCTTTACTCCAAACAAACCCTAACTGGGTTAATTTTCGCTTTTTCCCGGGTTTAAGCTTACCTTTTGCCTCCAACCATCTCTGCGATGCTACCCAGGTTCCAAGTGGTTTGTTCTCTTTATAATTTACAGGAACGAAGGCATGGCCGTGTTCCTGTCTAAACTGCTTTAGCTCGTTGAATTTTTGCTCCCAGGCTTGTTCTTTAATGTCTTGAAAATTCCAGATAAAACCGATTCCCTCCAACTTTTTCAACCTTTCCGCCGAAAGTTGTCCTGTGGATTTTGCCAGGCGTTGCCGTTCCATCCACCCAACCAACTTTGAATTTTTACCCGGCACGCGCGTGTGTCCATTCTTTTTATAGAAGGCTTCCAATTCCTCAAACTTCTGTTTCCATTGGGAATCAAAGATGGTTTTGATACTCCATACAAAGTCTACCTCCCGAAGCTTTTGCTCCCTATACTTTCTGAGCTTCCCTTGAGTATGCATTCTTCGTTGAACTTGCACCCAAAGTGCAAGTTGGGGGTCCTTATTCCATTTTTGGGGAACGCGGGAATGGCCGAAAACAGCGTGGAAATCCTGAAGCCTTGCGTACATCAATTCCCACCTTTGGTCTCTGGACATGGTAATGTCCCAGTCTACATTTAATTTATCCAGTTTTTCATACTGGGTCTTCGACAACAGGTTTTTTGAGAGAGTCTGCCTGATCAGCCAGTCTCTAAGGGCTTCATTTTCCTGGTCTGCGGGAACAAAGGCATGGCCAAATTGCTGCACAAACGTTGAAAGTTGCTTGAACATCATGTCCCAAGTGCTTCCTTGACTTTCTAAATCAATTCCTACAAGGGCTAATTTTGCGGTCAGATCAGGTGGCAGCAAATGCTGAATATCACGTTGATGATCCACCCAACGCGCCAGTTCGCCGGTGATTCTATCCCCAGACTTTCCTGATTTATAAAACTCTTCAAGTTTACGATAGTTGCTGTGCCAGTTATCTAAAAACTCCTTGCTGAAAAACACTTTCCCAAATTCCGCCATTAGCTCTATTATTCTTTTCAAATTAACGCCCAACCGACAATACTATTCACAAAAAAGATGTTATTTTTTGTTAAAATCCGAAAAATACACCCCAAATTAGAGGCCAAAGAGTATTACGCATTAATCGTTCTAGCTGTTATAGAAAATCCTACACGTAATTCCATAATGAAGAGAAACAATATTTGTCCAAAAAGATTCGCAGGAAGCGTTAATGGAGATAATGAGTGACAAAAGCCACTGCCTTATACCCTTCGAAAGTTTTGCTCTTTAATATAAACGTCCAAGAGTAGAACAATTGGTGGACTCAAGATTATTTTTCTGTTTGTTTTCAATAATAATTTCTCCTTCTTTAACTTTATTACGTATTTTACTGAATTAAAACAGTTAAGGGAATTGGCTATCCAGGTTTGTCAAAACTTCTTTTCATTTATCTTCACTGGACTGTAATAAATGCAGACGTTTAAAAAAAGCAAATGTAACCAAATGAGATTTCGCTATCTATTCTTTATTCTTGTTGGCTTTCTCGCTGCCGTCAATGATGCTTTGGCCACTCATATTCGGGCAGGAGAGATCATTGCCGAACGGATCTCCGTTCAAGCCTTGACCTACCGGATCACGGTGGTAGGGTATACAGATACCAATTCATCGGTGATTTTCGGGCCTGGTGAAATAAATTTTGGTGACGGGCGGGAAGAGGTTTTGAATACTGAGAGTGAAGTCGCGACGGTCGAATCTCTGGGAAACCAAATAGAAAAACATACTTTTATCATCATACATACCTATCAGGGTCCTGGTACTTATACGATTCGGTTTCGAGAATTCAACAGGAATGACAATACCCTGAATATGGACCAATCGGTGCAGACCCCGTTTTATATTGAAACCTCTATTACAATCGACCCGTTTTTGGGCATTAACAATTCGCCGGTATTAACCATTCCTCCAGTAGACAATGGGGCGGTCAACCAAACTTATATCCACAATCCGGGAGCTTATGATCCTGATGGGGACAGCTTGGCTTACGTTATGGATGTGCCGAGGCAGGATTTTCAAAGAACCGTTAACAACTACCGTAGCCCTGGTTCCTCAGAATTCAGCTTTAGTACGCAAGATGGTACTGGAGAGGCATTTTTAAGGTTAGATCCGTTGACAGGAGACCTCATTTGGGATGCGCCAGGGATAGCAGGACAATTCAATGTGGCCTTCCGGATTGAGGAATGGCGGAAAGTTGATGGCGTCTACCAAAGAATAGGGTATGTGATCCGGGACATGCAGATCATCATCGAAAACACGGATAACCGCCGACCGGTGCTCGAGCTACCCGATGATCTCTGCGTTGTAGCGGGAACCAATATTGAAGAGATTATACAAGGAAGCGACCCAGATGGAGATCCTATAAAAATCGAGATTTTTGGGGACCCCATAGAGATCAGTTCCTCGCCTGCCAGCTACGATCCCCTCTCCGTATTCCAACCGTCTCCAGGGATCATTAATTTCAGCTGGCAGACCGTGTGCGAGCATGTTAGGGAAAGACAATACCAGGTGAGAGTAAGAATTACAGATGACCCTGATTCAGGCCCTTCCTTGGTGGACATTAAAACTTGGAACATTACAGTGATTGGTCCTCCGCCTGTAGTTAATGCAGTGGAACAAGAAACGGGAAGGTCTGCAGCAATCAGCTGGGATCCCTATTCCTGTGGATCCACTGCCGAAACTATGCAGGTGTGGAGACGGATAGAGAGCGATCCTTACGAGCCCGACTCCTGTGAAACAGGTATACGTCCCGGTTATGAATTGATAGGCACTACCGATATGGGAATCACTGAATTTTTGGATCGCAACGAAGGTGAGGGATTGGCTCCCGGCAATACTTATTGCTATCGGTTAGTGGCAGCTTTCCCATCCCCACGTTCGGGAGAGAGCAAGGTTTCCGAAGAATACTGCATTACTATAGATGTAGATGTGCCCCTCATAACTAACGTGAGCGTGGAGGAGACAGATTCCGAAACCGGAGAGATCCTTGTACGATGGACACCGCCCTATGACATCGACACCGACCAATATCCAGGACCGTATCAATACGAGCTGATTAGAGGTGAAGGCTTCCAAGGAAGCCAAAATCTTACTTCATTGACCATCACTCCTGACACCGTGTTCACAGATACTCAAGTCAACACTGAGGACCTTATTTATAATTATAGCGTAGTTTTAATCGACGGTGGCCAAAAAATTGATACTTCCAGTACCGCCTCTTCTGTGCGCCTTCAACCCACGATCATCAACGAGGCCATAGAACTAAATTGGCTATTTGAAGTACCTTGGAACAATGCCATCTCCCAGTACCCCCATGAAGTGTACCGTAACCGCACTGATGCGGGAGCAGAGGATGCCGATACGTTCACAAAAATCGCTGATGTAGATGTTACTTCCGCGGGCTTCACCTTCCTTGATGACGGCAGCCATAACGGGATTCCATTGGACAAGGACACAGAATATTGCTACTATGTAGTGACCAAGGGAGCTTATAACATTGATCAGCTGGAATATCCACTGGAGAACAAATCACAGATCATCTGCGCACGTCCTGATGATGACCGCCTGCCTTGTCCGCCTGTTCTGACCTATGAGGGGCCGGTGTGCGAGGATTTCTTGTCAGATAAGCCATGCGGCTTCAGCGATTTCTATCACGACCTTAGTTGGGAACCTGATTTCTCCGGGGAGTGTGATGATGAACTTGGTGGATATAGGCTTTATTTTTCTGAAGAAGGTGAAGAGGGTAACTTCGAATTGGTACAAACCTTATCGGTTTTTGAGCTACAAACCAGAAGGCTCAATCTACCACAGCTAAAGGGATGTTATTATATTACGGCATTGGACAGATCCGGAAATGAAAGCGAGCCAAGCAACATTGTATGTATCGACAATTGTCCTAATTATGAGCTTCCAAATGCGTTTACGCCAAATGGTGATAATACCAACGATACCTTCCAGGCCTATGACAATCCTTTCCCAAGATGCCCGAGATTTGTGGAAGCTGTCCAAATCAACATTTACAACCGATGGGGAGTGGAAGTCTTCGAATACAACAGTTCTAGTGCTTCTGAAAACGATATATATATCCATTGGGATGGCAGGGATAAAAACGGCAAGGAGCTGCCGGCAGGAACCTACTTTTACTCCGGCAATGTCGTTTTTGATGTGTTGGACGAAAGTAAAAGAAATCAAAAATTAAAGGGAACGATACAATTGATTCGATGAGAATTCAAGACCAATTTGACATTGTTTTGTTCGACGGAGTATGCAACCTCTGCAA
>DATGMS010000250.1:0-2977 GCA_035307285.1 Cyclobacteriaceae bacterium | reverse complement strand
TGTCAGTTGCTTAATTTTAAGGTGTTGATATTGTCGAGAAGCAGTACAAATTGGTTTTTCAGTAAATTCGGTATTGGAGGACAGGAATTGTTTATAACAGGGGCTACCGGGCCGGTTTTTTTCGACCCGCATTTTTCGTTGGGTTTCCGAACTGCTTTTCCGGAAATTATTGAAGGGTACTCCTAAGGGAGACGCGTGGCTGAGGTAATAGTCCTCTTTTCGGGCTGTCGACAACTGTTGCAAAGTCTCTTCGTCCACATTTGTGGCTTCAGGTACCAGAAGAAACGGACTTCCCCAGCCCACACTGTCAAGATTATAATAAGATAACAAAAACCGGTTTTCATCAGAGGATCCCAAGCCACCTTGTGCGGTGATTTTAATGGGAGGTATTTCCCTGTACACCATCTTCCCCTTGGCTTCTAAGGCTTGGTTACAAAGCTGAAAAAGCTCGTCAACCAAATCATTCCGTTTTATCTTAAACGCTTCAAGTATGGGGCCCATCAGCAGGCCGTCTGTGGCGAAAGCATGACCTCCACAGTTCAAACCGGATTCAATGCGAAATTCAGACACCCAAATACCTTTTTTAGCGAGAAATTTTCCCTGGATCAGGGCGGACCGATAATCACTGACTTTAAGAATAACTTTCTTTTTTGGAAGAGAATTATCGGTCGGAAAGAAATCCTCAAACTGTTCACAGTAGCTGTAAAGCTTTGGATTCATGCCCGCTGAAAATACCACGGATGAATTTAATTTACTTTTGGCAAATCCTCTCAATGCCGCTAAGGCGTCTGAGTACTCCGGTGCGAGTGGGGTTCCGTCTTGGTTGTAGTTGACCTTATCCACTTTGGTCATTATGTTGACGTCAATGTCTCCCGTAATAAGCGCATTTCTGAGTTGAAGTTGCAGCCGTTCCTTTTCTGAGCCCGATGATTCTAGCATTATACGATATAGTATCTTAGTTGTAGAATCATCAGGAAGCATCTCGAAATATTTTACGATGTCACTGCCAGTTTTAAAAGGCTCATGTTTCATAGTTGCCATTTGTTTTTTCACCAGTGTATCCAAAAGGTTCAAATAGGCAGTTATTCTTTTTTCCCGGGCATCTGGATCTTTACTCGATAAGGCAACAAATGGAATACCCTCGGCGCGACAATAGAAGTCAGACATTCTTTCCAGCAACTCATCCTCCACGATAGAGAGAACAGAGGTGATACCGAATCGGGCGACTTTCAGTGGAGTATCAATGGTGAATCCCAATCCCATCACCGGGATATGGAAAGTATGGGGAGCAGAAGAATTCATGTAATCGGATCAAAATGTAAACAATGGATTGAATCCTAAAGGTATCAAGCCTATGATCCTGAAAACATGAGGCTTGTCATACAGCCAAATGATTTTTCACAGAGGGTAACAGCAGCATGTGTCCCTAAGTATTTCTGTCCCTTTTCACTAAAAGTAATAGCCCAATATAAGTAATGGCCGCGTTGATCAATAATATTTCAAATCCAAACCGATATCCTCCAAACCACGCCTCGGAGTTTCGGTCCAAAATATAAGAGATTAGGGGGCTAAGAATGCAGAGTGTTGGAACCCATTTATCCCTTACCGAAAACTTATTGCTTAGGCCAAATGCAAAAAGTCCCAACAATGGCCCATAGGTAAAGCCAGCCACTTTAAACACTGCAGTCACTACGCTACGGTCGTTGATTTGATCAAAAAGCACAATGGTGAAAAAGATAAGCAAGGTAAATCCGACATGTACCAGAAGTCTGGTTTTTTCCGGATTGAGGCTTCTTCTGGATGGCAATTTTAAAATATCTATACAAAATGCGGTCGTCAATGCCGTAAGGGCTGAATCTGCACTGGAAAAAGCTGCGGCGATGATCCCGATCATAAAGAAGATACCCGCCACCATTCCAAAGTGGTTTAACGCCAGCAAGGGATAAAGTTCATCAGAAGAAGAGGGGATGGAAATGTTGTTTTGGAATGCATAGAAGTAGATCAATACACCCAAAGCCAAGAAGAACAGGGTTGAAATGAAAAAAGAAAGCGAAAACCAGAATATGTTTTTCTGTGCCTCTTTTTTGTTTTTGCAGGTCAGGTTCTTCTGCATAATATTTTGATCCAGACCGTTCATGGCTATGGTGATAAATACCCCAGCAACGAACATTTTAAAAAAATTCTGATCGGACAACACGTCCCAAACAAAGATGGTGGACATTTCGCTTTCCGTTATCAGGCCTATCAACTCCTTTCCATCCATATTCAAATGTGAGGAGATAATGTAAATACTGATAGCTACCGCCAAAAGTAGGAAGGCGGTCTGTAGGGTGTCCGTCCACACAATCGTTTTAATGCCGCCTTTGAATGTATACAACCAGATTAAACATACGGTTGTGAAGACAGAGACATAAAACGGGATGCCGAATGCGTCAAAAAATGCGATCTGTAGGACAGTGGCGGCCAGATAAAGTCGAAAAGAAGCCCCGATGGTCTGGGAAATTAAAAAGATCAGCGATCCTGAAATGTAAGAATTTGAGCCAAAACGCTCTTTTAGATATTCATAGATGGAAATCAGGTTCATCCTGTAAAACAAAGGGATCAGGACCAAAGCGATGACAGCATAGCCAACCATGTTCCCCATGATGAATTGGAGGTAAGACCAATTCGAATTCCCAACTTCTCCCGGAACGGAAATAAAAGTGACTCCGGACAGGGAAGCCCCCACCATCCCAAACGCCACCAGGTACCAGGGTGATTGTTTATTTCCGGTATAAAAAGTGAGGCCGTCTGATTTACGGGAGGTAAGATAGCCGATAAATAACAACAGCAGGAAGTAGGCGGCGATCACGCCAAAAACTAATAGAGGATCCATAATCTTATCTTCCGGGGTTGCGATTCAATAAAAACATGCTTTTCTAAAGCCTTTCATCAGCCTTAGGCGATCGAATATAAGGAAATGATTATTAATTTTGGA
>DATGMS010000249.1:0-7116 GCA_035307285.1 Cyclobacteriaceae bacterium | reverse complement strand
GTTACTAGCTATCTTCCCAAATAAAACTATTTTTGTAACTATTCAAAACTTACCCGAATACAGCATGATTTCAAGAAGAGAATTCCTGGCGTCTACCGCGCTCTCTACTGCCGGCTTGGCTATTAGCCCGCTCACATCAGCAGCTAGCTACTCCCGTATCCCCGGTGCCAACCAAAAAACCAATATTGCCTGTGTAGGCATCGGTAACCGTGGTGAACAGATCATCGACGACTTTGAGAAAACAGGTCTTGTGAACGTTGTTGCATTGTGCGATGTGGACATGGGAGCGCCGCATACTTCCAAAATCATGGAAAAATATCCTAAGGCAAAGCGCTATCAGGACTTCAGACAAATGCTGGACAAGTCAGGCAACGAATTTGATGCAGTGACCATAGCCACGCCGGATTTTTCCCATTTTCCTATTGCAATGGCTTGTATGCAGGCCGGAAAGCATGTCTATGTAGAAAAGCCGCTCTCGAGAACTTTCCAAGAGGCTGAACTGATGATGCAGATGGCCTTGAAAAATCCAAACCTGGTGACCCAGGTCGGAAATCAGGGCCATTCGGAAGCCAACTATTTCCAGTTTAAATCTTGGGTAGAAGCAGGGATTATCAAAGATGTCACCGCTGTCACTGCCCATATGAACAGCCCAAGAAGGTGGCACAAGCTAGATCCTAACATGAAATCCTGGCCGGCAAAGCAACCTGTTCCCGACACAATGGATTGGGACACCTGGCTGACCACTGCTATGCCAAAAGAATACAATGAATTATACCACTATGGTGAATGGCGTTGTTGGTATGATTTCGGGATGGGTGCTTTGGGAGACTGGGGAGCCCACCTCATCGATACGGCGCACGAATTTTTGGAGTTAGGCCTGCCTTATGAAGTTAATCCTACCTACCTGGAAGGACATAATGATTTCTTTTTTCCCATGTCCTCTACCTTGCTTTTCCGTTTTGGAAGCCGGAAGGGGATGCCGCCTGTCGATTTGACCTGGTATGACGGACTGCAAAACCTACCGCCATTACCGAAAGGATTCGGTAGTTCTCAGGCTGCTGCCAATGTGCCCACAACGAACCAGGGGGAGGTGAAGCAGCCCACATTGAGTCCAGGCCGGATCATTTATGGCAAAGATCTTACCTTCAAAGGCGGAAGTCATGGAAGCACGCTTTCCATTATTCCGGAAGAGGTTGCCGCAGAGATGGCTTCGAAACTTCCAGAAGTACCTCAAAGTCCATCTAATCATTTTGCCAATTTCATTCTTGCCTGTCAGGGGGAAGAAAAAACGCGAAGTCCATTCGAGATCAATGGTATATTAAGCCAAGTGTTCTGCTTGGGAGTAATTGCCCAGCGTATGAACAAACCGCTATACTTCGACGCGGTCACTAAACAGATAACCAACGATAAGTTTGCCAATGTCATGCTGACCGGTGCTCCGCCGCGCAAGGAATGGGAGCAGTATTATAAGGTATAAAGCCGTTGAAAAGACAAAGAAATAGACAGGACACCCGCAAGAGTGTCCTGTTTTACTTAATGAATAGGCGGAATTCAAGAGATAGGTCCCGTATATAGGAGGCAAATTGTGGGTCAGTTTATCCGCAGCATTGTAGGTGAAGGTTACACTAGCTGGAGCTGACTAAGCCCCCTCTTCCTTTTTATTCATCCACGAAGGCGCAGTAATGAACCATACCAGAGTGCCGATAAGCATCAAGGTTTTGCCCGTTTCTAAGGTTATAAGACCCAAAAAGACCAAAAATGAAGGAACTAGGGTCAGCAACAAACCGACGATGGAGATTATGATGATCAAGTTCTTCATGGTTAATTCTTTTCAATGAAATTAAGTGATTCTTCCGTTTCCAGCGGGATGGGGCTAACTGCCTTCCTTTGGTAAAACTTGCTGGAAGCTAGATAGATAACTACCGCAATAAACCATCCCGGCAATCCCAAAAAGAAAATTTCTATACCTAAAGCCAGGTTCATGCTCAGGCAAAGTGCGAGGGTCAATATCCAAGTAATGCCCACCGACCAATTAAAAGAACTAGAGGTCAGTTCAGCGTAGTTCTTCTTCAGGCCCATTTTCTCCAGTAGATACACATCGATAAAAATAACCGCTCCCACGGGCATCAAGATCAAGCCGTATAAAGCTACAAAATCCAATAGCTTCATTACCAAAGCAGGAAAGGTGGCGGCCACTGTAGTAAATAACCCCACGTACAAAGTGACCTTCCATGTCTTCCACTTGGGGTTTATGGACTGTATCGCTAGGCCCGCCCTATAGAGGGTAGGATTTGCCGTGGTCAATCCGGCAATAAAAACACAGATAGCTCCTGCTATTCCCGCAGCACCGTAAGCGATGGGGCCTGGGGAAAAGCTGCTGGTGTTGGCGGCAGTCATCAGGAAAAGAGAATAAAGAATACCTGAAGCGATCCAAGCGATATAGTGGCCCAAGAATACTCCTGAAATAGAGGAAAAGCCTTGCTGCCATTTTTTGGCATATCTTAAAAGTGAAAGGTCGGCCATCCCTATATGCATCGCCATATTACAGAACCAAGCAAAGAACACAATATGCCAAAAAGTAAACTTACTTTGCCCTTCTAGAGGAATTCCAGTCCAGATGGTGTTCTGCGCAACCTGCCAAAATTCCCCGAGCGAAGTCACTCCCAGTTGTGGCAGTACTCCTACTGCTGCCGCAATAAAAACCATGATCATCCAAGGAGCAGCGACGTTGGAAAATTTGCTTACCCGTTCAAACCCAAACATGGCTATAAGGGTAGTAATAGCCCCTACCACAAAGACAGTCGCCACCCAGCCCCCGCTGTTGGGGTAGATATCGGTAAGGGAGGGCATGGGCAAATCAAAAGGAATTCCAACTGCCGTAGCCGATACCGCAATCATTGCGCCTGCCAAAAAGCAAAACAACCCGGCATTTACTAAATTATAGACCAAGGTGAACTTGGTTCCTGCAATTTTTTCCAGCTGATAATAAAGGGTGAGGCGGTCTTTCACAGCAATTTTGGCGGTAAAGTAGGCCCAGCTTAACACCGCTAAAATGTTCCCTATCAAAAGGCCGGTAACCAGATCAACTGCACTAGCGCCATGGGCGACAAAGAGTGGGCCGATGACAAACTCCGTTCCTGCGGTATGTTCACCCGCATAGGTCCCAATGAAGCTCCGCCATCCTTTCAGTTGGTTTTTTGGAACAGGCTCCCTTTCAAATTCATTGACACTGTCGAGTTGCTGGCGCAGGTTATTTTTGGCTGACATAAGCTATAACACGGTTTGTTGAAAGCGGACAAATAAAAAGAAATAACACGAAGGATTTCCTGTACCTACCGGTTAACCCGTAACAGTACACTAAATGGAACCTCTGTCGATAAACCTAAAAACATTCTTTACCGCCTCCTTCTTCCGCTTCTTGATCATGTAGGCGGCTGTCTCACCCATTACCTGAAAATCCGTAGACATCACGGTGATACCCAACAATTCCTTCAGAGGGGTGTCATTGTAGGAGATGATACCGATGTCCTTTCCCAACTCATAGTCCAGATCCCGTACCTGCTTGATCAGATTGACCAGATCATTTTCCTCAATGACGATATATGCATCCTTTGATTCGAACTCCATTTCCTGATAGATGGTATCCAATACCTCAAAGTCAAATCCAAAGTCAGTGCAGAACTTCTTAAAACCCTGCAGGATTTCCTGTGGATATGGATAAACCACCTTGCTGGGAAATACCAAAATCAATTTATCATAATTCTTCAGACGGGATATTCCTTCCAGCAGGGCATGGTAAATATCCATCTTGAAATCCTGATAAATGGAAGCCACGTCCTTTCCCAACGCGGAAATATAATTATCCATAATGACCAGTTTGTCTGAAGGGATTTTTTTCAATGTTTCCAATACCTCTTGATCAAGATTATGGTGGGTCAATTGTTCATCCTTAAAATGGGGCATCACCACATAGTAATCATAAGCGCCCATGTTTTCGTCGAGCAGGTTAAGCAATAACTTCGGGTCACAATGATAGATATTGAGGTCCACTTGGGCAAAGTCTCCGAGGCTGTTGATGAAGGAATTGTAGATCTTAAGCTTATAGTTGCTTAGCTTGTTTAACAAAAAAAGGATTTTGACCTGCGAATTGGAGACATTGCGAGCCACATAATAACCTTTACCTTTTACGGAAATTATGATTTTTTTCTCCTTGAGTAAATTATAGGCCTTTTCTACCGTATCCCGGGAGAGATAATATTCTTCGCTGATTTCATTGATGGAAGGAATTTTCTCACCAACCGTCAATTGTTCACTCTCAATATCTTCTATAATAGAATTGACTATTTGTTGATATTTAGGGATTCTAGAATTGCAATCGAGTCGGATAATGGTTTTAATCTCAATCATTCTGGGGTTGTTGTAATTGATGGGTTAAATTACAGTTTTCATTGTTCATATTCTACTTTTTTTAGAAAATTGATAAAACGCCTGAAGGAATTAATGATGGAGGGCTTTTATTTGAAACAACATGCGGTAATCACCGAGGGCTGGATGTTTTTTCAGGATGTAGAAGATAAGGAGATGTAACCTCTTGAATCCTTTGAAAAAACGAAAGTTTTGCCGATTGATAGAAAACTTATGATTCTTCCAATCCTTAACAATTCGGTAACATTGGTTCTTTCCAATGTTCTTACCTTTGCGCACTATAATTTACAGATCCCCAAGTTTATGGCCAAACTTAAAGACCAAAACATCAATCAGACCAAGCTCTCGAAAACAGCTTATTCACTTTTTGATTTCTCCAAAAAAGAAAAACCTTTTTTAATCATCATCTGCATCCTGGTCTCCATTGCAGGATATATCACCCAATATACCTATGCTGCGATGTGGTTCGGCTTTGCCTTAGCCGCTTATTCAGCCATTGCCAATGATAGCATCCAAACAATAGGGACTTTTATCGCTTCCAACTCCAAGACCAAATGGTATTGGCTGTGGCTTTTTATGGGGTTGATTTTTGTGGGAACTGTGACTTACAGCTGGATTGTCTTCAATGGAGATGTGAGCTATCAGAGATTGCAGGTCGATGGCCTGGACCAAGCTCCAGAAAATTTCGTTTTTCTTCAGTTGGCGGCACCTATTGTCTTGTTGGTGATGACCAGGATGAGGATGCCTGTGTCGACCACCTTTCTTCTGCTAAATGTTTTTACTTACGAAGCGGGTACTATAGTCGGCGTGATGCAGAAGAGCTTTTTGGGGTATGTATTGGCGTTCGTTATGGGCATAACAGTATGGTATGCTGTAGAAAAATTGTTCCCAAACTATCTCAAAGGAAAACCCCATCCCTTGTGGGTGCCAGCGCAATGGCTTATCTCTGGTTCGCTGTGGGCGGTATGGGTTATGCAGGATGCCGCTAATATCGCCGTATTTCTACCTAGGCAATTGGATATTTATGAACTTGTTGCTTTCGCAGGCTTTATCTTTTTGGGATTGGGTTTTCTGTTTTTCATGAAGGGTGACCGTATCCAAGACATTGTCAATAAAAAAACCCGGGTGACTGATGTGCGTGCAGCTACGATAGTCGATTTTGTGTACGCCATTTTGCTATTTTACTTTAAAATGCACAGCAACATGCCTATGAGTACTACTTGGGTGTTTATCGGCTTGTTGGGCGGTCGGGAGATAGCAATTGCCTTGGCCAAGTCGAAAAAATTGAAAAAGAGAAAAGCCAGGTTGGTTAGGGCATACAGGCAAACCTGGAGTGACGTCTCCAAAGCATTGCTGGGTTTGATTATCTCCTTAATCTTGGCCTTGATCATCAATGATGGAGTGAGAAAGGAATTTATGAATCTAATTTTTTAGACAGAAGATGTTAGATAAACCCGCCTTCTCTGCGGGAGGCGGGTCTTCCTGACAGGTAAGTTTACGCACAAGTTTGCGTCAATCTTCTTAATCTGCGGGAAGAATGCCCACCCTTTACAATGCTAAGCATCCAATAGATGTAAAGTCAATATCTCCTCTGGCTCTAGCTTATTCCTCAATCTTCGATACTTTTTATAGGCGATTTTCTCGGCCTCTTTTAGATCTTTAGTCTCTACCGCTTCCAAGATGGTAGGGTGGATATAATAGGATCGACAGATACTGGGGGTATTGCCGAGTTTTTCCGCCACTAAGTTTACCAGGATATTTTCCAGCTTTTTCCGGGGGGTTGCCTCCTGCTCCTTTTCCGCCTCTTCTTTTAAAGAGACAGTAAGCACAGATCCTGCCCATGTCCGAAAATCCTTGGCAGAAAATTCAGCTCCCGTAATTTCCCTTAAATAGCTGTTCACATCATCGCTCAGTACATTGCAGTAGCATTTGGTCTCTTCGTCGTAGTATCGGAAAATATCATACCCCGGAAGATCAAAACATTCCTTTATCAAAGGGACCAATTCTTCATCCTCAAGCACTACTTTTCTGAATTTTCCGCTCTTTGCTTTATATTCAAAAGTTACCACCCCCTCCTCTATATGGACATGTTTGCGCCTCAAAGTGCTCAAGCCATAGGTCCCGTTTTCCCGGACATAGGAGATATTGCCGATCCTAATGAACACCTCATCTAGGATCATCACCATCAATGCCAGCATTTTATCGCGTGGCCATCCCGGCAATAGGATGTCCTCGGAAACCCTCTTTCGGATCATCGGAAGGGCTTCTCCAAAAAACTTGAGCCGCTGATATTTGGAATTTTGTCGGTAGGCCACCCAATGGCGGTGATAAATGTATTGCTTCCTCCCCTTCAGGTCGACTCCCGTTGCCTGGATATGCCCCTTTGGGTCTTTGGTTATCCAGACGCTTTCCCACATCGGAGGGATGACCAGGTTGTCTATGCGGTCTAGGGTGCTTTTCGCAAGTACCGGCTTGCCGTTAGTAAACTCATAACTGAAATTTTTGCCGCGTTTTACCCGGAGAATGCCGGGCTTTTCCTGGTTGGTATAATGCAGGTGAGCAGGAAGTTGGTCCATATTTAAATTTTTAGTATTAACTGTAAAGAAATCCGATAGGTTGCCGCATTCAAGAAGAAAGCCATAAATTTGACGCTTAAGCTGACCGTCTATAAAAGCGACACGAATGGAACTA
>DATGMS010000248.1:0-7188 GCA_035307285.1 Cyclobacteriaceae bacterium | reverse complement strand
ATTTCGTTGATGTTATTTGATACAGAACGCGCATACGCCCTGGCCTGCTTCTCCCCTGATTGAACAGGATTGAAGTAGAAGAATAATTCATTGGGATGTGGTTTCATGACGTTAGGGTTTTGATGTGATCTCCAAAATAGGGAATTTTAAGGAAATAGCAAAATTAATTATTGAAAAATTATCATCTTATAGTTCAAATCATCTTACCGAAACCTATCTTGATGTACAATAAACCAAAGTCTTTCGGGCGGAATTTAGGAACTAAGGCATTCAGTTTACTACTTTAGCGGAATTAAACCTATAACTATAATTATGAATAATAAGTCGAAGCATTTTATGGGTGTCGATGTGGGGGGGACACACCTAAAGATTGGCCTTGTAAGCCGTGCGGGTGAAATACTGTCCTTTGATAAAGAGGACACCAAAGGTTATAAAGAGAATCCTAAGGGATTTAACCAATGCTTTGTAGAAGTAATGGGAAAATACCTGGCGAAATATCCAGAAGTGAACAGGGTGGGCATTGGTCTTCCGGGGCTGATTAGCAAGGATAGAACCACTACATTGGAAATTCCTGCTATCCCAGAGTTAAATGGATTTAATTTAAAGAAAAATCTATCGGAAAAATACCCTGACGTTTCTTTTTATCTGGAGAACGATGCAAGTGCCGCAGCTTTGGGAGAACTGAAATTCGGAACTTCTGAGGCCTCTGAGGATTTCTTGTTTATCACCATGGGGACAGGCATTGGGAGCGCCTTGGTGGATGACGGGAAGATTTTTAAAGGTGCCCGTGGAAATGGCTTGGAAATGGGACACATGCTTTCAAGGGGAAATGCAAGGTTGGAAACGCTGATCGGCAGAAACGGCATCTTAAATATAATGGAAAGAATGATTCACGCTTACCCCGAAAAAGCAGGAGAGCTGGTGAATCAGGAATTGGGAACCCATCTTTTAGTGGACACTGCCAAGGCCGGCAATCCAGTATCATTGATGGTTTTTGAAGAAGTCGGAGACATTCTGGGCGAAGCCATCGTTTCCGCCATCCGAATTTTGGACGTAAATGAAGTGTATTTTGGAGGAGGTATTTCCGCTGGGCTGGAATTTATGATGCCTTCTTTGGAAAAAACCATCCGGCAGTACCTTACCAATTACTACCTGAATGGAATGAAATTGAAAAAAGCCTCTCTGGAAAACAATGCAGGAACTCTTGGAGCTGCCGCCTTGTGTTTTATGGATTAATGAACTGCAGAACTGTTAACTTGTCGAACTGTGATATTGACGAGTCGGCAGTTCGGCAAACCAATTAGCGTCCAGTGAGTAAACTTAAAATGGGTCCAAAGTAGTGATGGTCACCTCACTTACTCGATTGACCGCATTCATGCGAAAAAGAACCTTAAGGGGTTCTTTTTCTTCTACCCCCTCACAGGAGCCGGACGGCTCAAGAAAGTAATAAAAGAAGCTTTGGCTTTTGTCCAAGAGTTCCACCCGGTCCGGTCTTCCGAACGTCTTGATCAGTTCTTGGTTGTTGGCTTCCAAAAAGCTGTTCTTAATTTTTTTGATTTCTTCCAGATCTTTTATCCTTAGGCCATTGCAACCATTCCGATCACTTTTCCAATTCTCGAGGTTGATGGTCCCCACCTCCAATTTGGAAGAGCAGGAAGTAATGCTGATCGACAGCAATAGAAATAAAAGGGGAGTTATTAGCGGTCGGAACATAAGCTTGTAGCGCATACCAAAATATAATTTGTCCAAAAGTACAACGATATACTTTAACAATCCGCCAAAAGAGGCCATTTTACAGCTCAATTTGCCATATTCCCACTGCGCGCTTCCTTATTTCTGCTCTTGGCCCGTTGTTACCGCTTAACTCAGGTACTTGCCGTATCTCTGACAGATCAAATCCTTTATAAGATTTGGTCCCGCAGCTTACTACCACGCCACTGCCCAACTTATTTTTGGCAATCCTACATATTTCTGGGATACTCGTGGCGTTACCGTGCTGATTTTCAAATAAATGGTGATTTGTACTGTCTTCTAATTCTGAGCGGCTACAAAATCAGTAATTGAGTTTGGTCCCATCTCTAAGCTTAAATCTTTATATTAGCGGCTTAATTGGAGCAAGACATGTATACAAGATTAGCAAAAGCCTTCTATTTTATCACAGTAATTTTCTTCATACTCGCTTTCCTGTATATTTATGCCTCGCTGCCTCAAAATGTGATTTATGAGGCAGGCATACCAGGTGAGCCCCATAAGCAGGTAAATCAAGACACCTTCTTTTTTGTAACTGTTGGGGTGTTTGTGGTACTGAATCTGTTGTTGGTTATACCTGCCAAAATGGTAGAAAACCAGACGGTGCAAAGCTTCAGAAGGTTCTTTAAAGTTGGAGATATCTTTCGGGAACATATGCTTTCATGGATATACTCTTTTGCAGGTATCTTTAATATCAATTTGGCCATCCTGCTCCTATATATCCTAAAGATCAATGTGCTTGAAGGATCTGCAAACAATGCACTTGCCTTTATCTTTTATTTGGTTCCGCTTCTGTTACTGGTATGGATTGTTGCCTTGTTTATCCTTTTGGGCAAAAAAATCAAACAAATGGAAATATCTAAACCGGCTGGCGGAGACAAAAATTACTAATTGAAATGACAAAAAACGTTCAATACACTGAAGACAGCATTAAATCCCTGGATTGGCGGGAGCATATCAGGCTAAGGCCTGGGATGTACATTGGGAAGTTGGGAGATGGGAGCGCTCAGGACGATGGGATATACGTATTGGTCAAAGAAATCCTGGACAACAGTATCGATGAGCATATGATGGGGCATGGCCGCACCATAGACATCAAAATCGGTGAACACAAGGTTGAGATCCGGGATTATGGACGTGGAATTCCCCTGGGAAAGGTGATCGACTGCGTGTCCAAGATTAATACTGGCGGGAAATATGATTCGGGAGCCTTTCAAAAATCAGTGGGTCTCAACGGAGTGGGTACCAAAGCAGTGAACGCTTTGTCGGAATATTTCCGTGTACAATCTTTCCGGGACGGATCTACTAAAGTAGCCGAGTTCGAAAAGGGGATCTTGGTAGTAGACAAAGATGTCGAGCCATCCTCAGACCGTGGGGGAACAAAGATCACCTTCTCACCCGATATTACCATTTTCAAAAATTACCACTTTATACCCGAATACCTGGAAAACCAGATCTGGAACTATGCCTTTCTAAATGCCGGACTGACCATTAACTACAACGGAAAGAAATTTTTCTCCGAAAACGGGTTGTTGGATTTGGTGAGCAGGAAGTTGGATGAGGAAAGCAGAAGATACCCCATTGTCCATCTAAAAGGAACCGATATAGAGGTAGCTTTTACCCATTCCAACCAGTATGGGGAAGAATATTATTCTTTTGTAAACGGCCAGTTTACCACCCAAGGAGGCACCCACCTTGCAGCATTCCGTGAGGCCGTTGTTAAGGCTATTAGGGAGTTTTTCAAGAAGGATTTTGACGCTTCCGATATCCGGCAGAGTATCACCGCGGCAGTCGCCATCAGGGTACAGGAACCGGTTTTCGAGTCTCAGACTAAGACGAAGCTGGGTTCCAATAACATAGCCCCTGACGGCCCCACTGTAAGGACTTTCGTAAATGACTTTCTAAAAACAGAACTGGACAATTACCTGCATAAAAACCCCGCAGTAGCGCAGGAACTGCTAAAAAGAATCCTTCAGTCGGAGAGGGAGCGGAAAGAAATCTCCGGAATTAAAAAGCTGGCCAACGAAAGGGCCAAAAAGGCCAATCTTCACAACAAGAAGCTGCGGGATTGCAGGGTGCATTATGATGATCCTAAGGCCAATATGGAGGCCCGTAATGAGACGATGCTGTTCATCACCGAGGGGGACTCCGCCTCAGGTTCCATTACCAAGTCGAGAAACGTTCAAACCCAGGCGGTTTTTTCCCTTCGAGGGAAACCCTTGAACTGCTTTGGGATGACCAAGAAGGTAGTGTATGAAAATGAGGAATTCAACCTGCTCCAACACGCCCTGAACATTGAAGATGGGATTGAGAATCTCCGATACAGGAAGATTGTGATTGCCACGGATGCCGATGTGGATGGGATGCACATCCGTCTTCTAATTATGACCTATTTTCTTCAGTTTTTTCCTGATTTGGTGAAGAACGGGCATTTATATATCCTAGATACGCCTTTATTCCGGGTCAGGAATAAAAAGGAGACCATTTACTGTTATTCGGACGAGGAAAGACAAAGGGCCATCCATAAATTGGGGAACAAGCCGGAGATCACCCGGTTCAAAGGTTTGGGGGAAATATCCCCAAGTGAGTTTGGTGGATTTATTGGTGAGGACATTAGGCTCGAGCCAATCATACTGAACAAGGAAACCAAAATCTCCGATTTGCTCACTTTTTACATGGGAAAAAATACGCCTGACCGGCAATTGTTCATTATCGATAACCTTAAGATTGAAAAGGACATCGTCCATGAGGATCCGGTTGCAAAAGTAGAAGTGAAAGAAGAGGAAACCGAAGCAGCTTGAGATTTTAGACTTGAGATGTGAGACATAAGATATATGACTTGAGATAGTCTGAAAACACTTCGGACCTCGCGCGCCGGGCGCACGACTTCGGTCTTCCGTTTCCGGTCTTCCATTTTCTGTCTCCCAACCAAATAACAATCAACTCGACAACAATACTTTCAGATGAGTGATATAGAAAACGAAAATCCAGAAGAAGGGCTACATGAATCCATTCCTGTAACGGGAATGTATAAAGATTGGTTTTTGGATTATGCTTCCTATGTAATATTAGAACGGGCTGTCCCCGCGATTGAGGATGGTTTGAAGCCTGTGCAAAGGAGGATTCTTCATGCCATGAAGGAGATGGATGATGGCAGGTTCAACAAGGTCGCCAATATCATCGGACAGACCATGCAGTATCACCCTCATGGTGATGCCTCCATCGGTGATGCCATCGTGAACTTGGGCCAGAAGGAGTTGTTGATCGAAACCCAGGGAAACTGGGGGGATATCAGGACTGGTGATGGAGCTGCGGCTGCCCGTTATATTGAAGCCCGGCTCTCTAAATTTGCCCTTGATGTGGTGTTCAATCCTCAAACCACCGAGTGGCAACTCTCTTACGACGGAAGAAAAAGAGAACCGGTTACCTTGCCCTTGAAGTTTCCTTTGCTCTTGGCTCAGGGAGTGGAAGGTATTGCAGTAGGCCTTTCTACCAAGGTGCTCCCCCATAATTTCATAGAATTGATTGAAGGATCCATAGAGATTCTGAAAGGTGGAAAGACCAATATATTACCTGACTTCTCAACCGGAGGAATGGCGGATTTTTCCGAATACAACGAAGGACAAAGAGGGGGACGGGTCAAGGTAAGAGCAAGAATTGAAGAAGAGGATAACAAAACCCTATTGATCAAGGATATTCCTTTTGGGACCACTACAAATTCCTTGATCGAATCCATTATCAAAGCCAACGATAAAGGAAAGATAAAAATCAAGAAAGTCGTGGACAACACGGCCAAAGACGTAGAGATACAGATCCAGCTGGTGCCTGGTCAGTCCCCGGGGATGACGATCGACGCGCTGTATGCATTTACGGACTGCGAGGTCTCCATTGCTCCGAATGCTTGTGTGATCATCGAGGACAAGCCGGTTTTTTTAAGCGTCAACCAGATTCTTGAGACCAATACCAAACAGACAAAGGTCCTCCTTAAGAGAGAGCTGGAGATTAGGAAGAGCGAGCTTTTGGAGAAGTTATTGTTCTCCTCGTTAGAAAAAATATTTATAGAAAACAGGATCTACAGGGACATAGAAGAATGTGAAACCTGGGATGCTGTAATAGAGACCATAGACCAAGGACTGGAGCCTTTCAAGCCCGATTTTTACCGTGAAATAACCAAAGATGACATCGTACGTCTAACGGAAATCAAGATCAAACGGATCTCAAAATTCGATGCTTTTAAAGCGGACGAATTGATGAAGAAGCTGGAGGAGGAACTGAAAGAAGTAAATCATCACCTAAGACACCTGACAGAATATGCGATAAAATATTATCAGGATCTATTGGCTAAGTATGGAAAGGGGAGAGAGCGTAAGACAGAAATTCAGGCTTTTGATACCATTGAAGCCACCGTGGTGGCGGCCAATAATGCCAAGCTTTATGTGAACCGGGCGGATGGCTTTGTAGGCCACGGACTAAAGAAGGATGAGTTTGTCTGTGACTGCTCCGATTTGGACGATATTATTGCCTTCAAAAGAGACGGTACCTGTGTGGTCAGCAGAATTCAGGACAAGGTCTTTGTCGGGAAGGATATCATCCACGTAGCCGTTTATCGGAAAGGAGACGAACGGATGGTCTACAACCTGATCTATTTGGACGGAGGCACAGGCAGGGCTATGGTAAAAAGGTTCCAGGTGCTCAGCGTGACCCGAGATAGGGAATACGTCCTTACCAAAGGAAGCAAAGGCTCCAAGGTGCTTTATTTTACCGCCAATCCAAATGGGGAGGCGGAGATTGTTGCCGTTTACCTCACCCAGGGAGCAAAGGCGAGGGTAAAGGTGTTTGATTTTGATTTTTCCGACATCGAAATAAAAGGCCGGGGAGCCAATGGCAACATCCTCACCAAATATCCGATCCGAAAAATACAGCTGAAAGTAGAAGGCACTTCCACCCTCGGAGGCCTGAATATTTATTATGATGAGCATATAGGCAAGTTGAATACCGATCAAAGAGGCAAGTCGATCGGCAATTTCCTTGGGGATGACAAGATTATAGCGTTCTACAAAGACGGAAGTTATGAGCTTTCTTCCTTTGAGGTTTCTAACCGATATAATGCTTCAGAACTGTTGCTGATCGAAAAATTCGACCCTCAGAAGGTGGTTTCATGTATCTATTATGACGGCGGGAGCAAGAATTTTTATGTCAAAAGGTTCGTGATCGAAACATCCACGGCGAACAAGAAATTCCAATTTATTTCTGACCATAAGCAGTCCTATCTAAAACTTGTTTCCACAGATAGACAACCTCAGGCCAAAGTGGTACTGCAGAAGGGGAAGGAAACCGTGGAGGCGGAATATGATTTGGATATGCTGGTCGATGTAAAGGGATGGAAATCGGTAGGGAATAAATTGTCCAGCCATCCTGTTAAGGAAATCTTTCCCTTAG
>DATGMS010000247.1:0-3880 GCA_035307285.1 Cyclobacteriaceae bacterium | reverse complement strand
AGGGGTTGAATATCGGCATCTACTTCAAGTCATTCGCCTGTATCGGTAGCCAACAAGTATGCAAGCATCCTCCGCCATTTGTTCTTCAAACTGAACAGATTTTGATGAAAACATGTTTGAAAGCTTAATGCAGAGACATTTTACACTAGCAGGCATCCTATCGGGCAGGCATTTAATAAGATAACAAATGAAGAAAATTGGTTTTCTATCCTTTGGGCATTGGGCAAATCATCCTGCCTATCAGGCCAATACCGCAAGCGATACCCTGCTTCAGTCCATCGATTTGGCAGTTGCAGCCGAAGAAATAGGGATTGATGGGGCGTATTTTAGGGTTCATCACTTTGCCCAACAACTGGCTTCACCGTTTCCTTTGTTGGCGGCTATTGGAGCTAAAACCAAAAAAATCGAAATCGGCACCGGTGTCATTGATATGCGCTATGAAAATCCATTGTACATGGTGGAAAATGCAGGAGCTGCGGACTTGATTTCGGAAGGTCGCTTGCAGCTTGGTGTCAGCAGGGGTTCACCGGAGCAGGTAATCGACGGATGGAAGTATTTCGGCTACGATTTGGAGGAAGAAGAAACCGATGCGGAGATGGGAAGAAGGAAAGCTTTGGAGTTTTACGACAAACTAAAAGGCACTGGCTTTGCAAAGCCTAACCCCAACCCTATGTTTCCCAATCCACCCGGATTATTGAGAGTTGAACCGCATTCAGAAGGACTTCGTGACCGTATATGGTGGGGTTCTGCTTCGGATGCGACCGCCGTCTGGGCGGCAGAAATCGGGATGAACCTCCAAAGTTCTACCTTGAAGTACGACGAGAGCGGCAAGCCCTTTCACATTCAGCAGGCCGAACAGATCCGGGCCTACAAAGAAGCCTGGAAAAAAGCGGGACATCAGCGCGAACCAAGAGTTTCGGTGAGCCGCTCCATATTTGCCATAGTAAACGACCAGGACAGGATTTATTTCGGGCACGAAGCGAATAGAACCGATAAGGTTGGAATGATAGAAGCCGATAAACGGGCAATTTTTGGCAGAAGTTATGCTGCCGAGCCGGAACGATTGATTAAAGAACTGGCCCAAGATGAAGCGATTCAGGAAGCAGATACTATATTACTGACTATTCCCAATACCTTGGGTGTAGCTTACAATGTTCACGTGCTTGAATCCATCTTGAACTACGTGGCACCGGAATTGGGTTGGCGTTAAGCGGCGGTAAATGACAGTAAAAATCCGTTACAAGACGAAAATCGCCATCATCGGAGCTGGGCAAGCCGGACTTTCTGCCGGGTACCACCTCAAAAAAATGGGGTTGGAAATTGGTCCGGATTTCATCATTTTAGATGGGGCACCGCAGGCAGGCGGTGCCTGGCAATCGCGTTGGGATTCGCTGACCTTGAGTACAGTAAACGGGATTCATGATCTGCCCGGTATGTCTTTTGAGGAAGCCCTTGAAACTAATGAAAAGGATGTTCGGGCTAACATTGCCGTTCCCCACTATTTCGAATTGTACGAAAGGAGATTTGGACTCCAAGTGTATAGACCGGTAAAAGTGGAGAAGGTTTATTTAAAGGAAAACCGTTTTTTCATTCATACTTCATCGACTGCTTTTTCGGCGCAGGGTATCATCAATGCGACCGGCACCTGGGAAAGTCCCTACATCCCGGAATATCCGGGTGCCGCACTGTTTGAAGGAGAACATTTACACACCCGGGATTTCAAAGATGCCGCTTATTTCAAAGGAAAACATGTCATCATTGTGGGTGGCGGTATCTCCGCGATTCAATTGTTGGATCAAATTTCAAAGGTAACCACCACGACCTGGGTCACACGCAGACCTCCGGAATTCAGCAAAGTTCCCTTTGATGAAAGGGCTGGAAGCTTGGCCGTGGCCATGGTGGACGAGCGGGTCAGAAAAGGCCTGTTACCCCAGTCGGTCGTCTCTGTGACAGGATTACCGTTTACTCCCGAAATCGCCGCTATGGAGAAAAGAGGTGTCCTTAGCCGCTTTCCAATGTTTAGCGAAATCATCAAAAACGGCGTAAAATGGGGAGACGGAAAAGAAACAAAAGCCGATGTTATCCTTTGGAATACGGGTTTCAGATGGGCGCTATCCCATTTGGATCCGGTATTGCCCAGGGAAGAAGGCGGTGGGATCAGGATGTCCGGGAGATTGGCTACAGAAGTAGCCAAGGAACCGCGGATTCATTTAGTGGGTTACGGACCATCTGCCTCCACCATAGGGGCCAACAGAGCAGGAGGTGCCGCCGCAAGGGAATTGGTGAAGAAATTGGAGAATTAGGCTGAGACAATTTTGAGCATGACTCAAACGTCATCTTTTGCATGGGTGGAGAAAAAGTAGAAGAAGGTACAAAGGGTTTATTTATGGTTAACCTAGTGCTCTGTTAACATAAATATTACGTTTTGTTTTCCCGCGGATATCGCTGATTTGCGCAGATGATTCTGCGTAAATCAGCGATACCTGCCTATCGGCAGACAGGTCCGCGGGAGATATTTATAAATCTATTGGTTAACTCAACACTATTTTAAAACGTATGGAGATATTTTTACCCAATCAAAGATATACCAGCATAGGGGAGCCTGAACTAGGTGTGGGTATTTTAACAGAAACCGGCAAAGGACAGGTAAAGGTCTTCTTTCCCAGATCTAATGAAACGCGCCTGTATGCTTTGGATAATGCCCCCTTACGTCGGGTGGTTTTTAAACCGGGTGATACGATCATCGATACCTATAAGCAATTCTTGCTGGTAAAGCAGGTCGAACTAAAGGACGGGCTTTATATCTATTATGGGAAAGACAGGACATTGTCTGAGGCCGAGCTCGGTGATGTCACAGCCAGCCACGGGGCAGACGACAGACTGTTGATGGGTGATGTGGACACGCCACAGGCCTTTGCCTTACGGAGAGCCACCTTGCAACACGATTACGCACGAAGGCGATCTCCTGTAAGCGGATTTTTGGGTGGAAGAATTGATCTGATTCCCCATCAATTATACATTGCACATGAGGTAAGTTCGCGCTATGCGCCCCGCGTATTGCTTTCAGACCAGGTGGGTCTTGGAAAAACCATCGAAGCTTGCTTGATCCTGCACCGCCTGTTGTTGAGTGGGAGAATTTCGAGGGTATTGATCCTCGTTCCGGAATCCTTGGTACATCAGTGGTTTATCGAAGCGATGCGACACTTCAATATGTGGTTCAGCATTTTTGATGAAGAGCGCTGTGCCTCGCTTGATGGCAGCGCACCTGATGGCAACCCTTTTTTAGACGATCAACTGATTATTTGCAGTACGCATTTTTTGGCGAATTCAGCTAAGCGTTCCCGGCAAGCAGTTTCTGCGGGCTGGGACATGCTGGTGGTGGACGAAGCCCACCACTTGGAATGGTCTGTGGACCAGGTAAGCCAGGAATATGGCGTGGTGGATGTATTGAGTAAAGTGGCCAAGGGATTACTGCTCCTCACCGCTACCCCAGAACAATTGGGGGAAGAAAGCCATTTCGCCCGGCTCCGATTGCTTGACCCCAACCGATATGCGGACTATGAGGATTTTATTAATGAGCCTTCTGAACATAAAATCATTGCGAGTATTGTAGAAAAACTGGATTCAGGGAAAAGTTTGAATACAAACGAGCGCCAATTTTTGGAATCTCATTTTTCAAAAGAAAGATTACTATCGCTGGCCAAAGGAGGAGACTCAGCCAAGGATAGTCTAATCGAAGATTTACTTGACCAGCATGGTCCCGGCCGGGTCTTGTTCCGAAATACCCGATCTGCGATCACTGGTTTCCCGAAGCGAAAGGCACATTTAATTCCAATTGTGGCCACCCAGGATACCGATCTTTGGCTTCAACGTCTGACCG